>JACRHZ010000066.1 GCA_016220175.1 Candidatus Peregrinibacteria bacterium | reverse complement strand
TTGATTTGACAGTTGGTGCCTTGGGCAATACAGCCTTTACAGCAGCTGACTTTGCATTTGCCACGGCATCAGGAGTTATTCGAGACGCGGCTAATAATTCGACTGTAGCATTCAACGCGAAAGCGATTACTGATGGGCAAGTTCCGACACTCGTAAGCGCACAGTATCTTGATGTAGGTGGAAACGGAGCAGTAGAAACAATTCGAACAACGTGGTCGGAGGCTGTAACTATGAATGGTTCAGGAGCAGCAGATTGGACAATAACAGCAGGAAGCATTAGCGCTGTTTTTTCTGCAGCTGGTAATGATGCGGCAGCTGGCACAACACTTGATGTGACCGTTACTGCGGATGCAAATGAAACAAGTTCTGCTACTGCTCCAACAATTGCCTATGATAATGATGATGCGAATGGAAGTGTCACAGATGGAACGAATGTTGCTGGGACAAATGCAGCGGTAACTCTAACAGATGGCGCTGGACCAATCATTGTTTCTGCCTCTGCAACAACGCCTTCTCCCAATAATATCCTTGTAAACTTCAGTGAAACCATAAGCAGAGCTCAGCTTCTTGCTGGTGATTTTACGGTAGCAGATGATGCGAGTAATGACTTGGGAACAACTACGGTAGTTGCTGTTGGTGTTGATGGAACAGGAACGGATGCAATAGTAGTAATTACTGGTCCTATTGGTTTCTCAAATGTAGGGACAGATACCATACGATTTTCTGCAGCTGGAGTTGTTGTTGACTCTTCAGCCGGACTTAATGCAAGTGTACAAGTTGCGACTGTTCCGATTACCATTAGTCGAGTTCAAAGTAGCGGAGGTGGAAGTAACCCACCGGCGTCTCCTCCTCCAGCGACTCCAACTCCTCCGCCTGCAGCAACGCCACCACCACCTGTCGTCCCAGATGTGAAGAAAGAAGAAGAGAAGAAGGATGAAGTGAAAAAAGACGACATAAAGAAAGATGAAGGAAAGAAGGAAGAGGGGAAGAAAGATGATAAGAAGAAAGAGCCTTCAAAAACTCCTTTCAAAGATATCGTTGGTCATCTTGCTGAAGCAGCTATTGCCATGCTTTGGGAACAGAAAATTGTTACTGGAAAAACAGCAGTGCTCTTTAAACCAAATGATACCCTTCTTCGTGATGAAATGATTAAGTGGGTTGTTCTTGCATTTAAAATAGACGTTCCAAAAACTATCACCCAAAAGCCATTTAAAGATGTTTCTCCAAAGGATAAATATGCACCGTATATTAGCGCAGCGGTAAGCAAGAAAATTCTCACGGGAAAAAGAAGCTCTGAATTACAACCAAAGAAACCAGTTACTCGAGGAGAAGTCCTAAAAGCAATTCTTATCGCGGCAGGAGTGAATGTTTCCAAAGAATCCACATCTGACTTTAAAGATGTTCCTGTCAAAAATGCACTGAATCCGTATGTCGCTTATGCGGTAAAGAATGGAATTGTTGAAGTGAAGGGAAAGTCGTTCGGACCAAATGTACGAGTAACGAGAGCAGAAGTAGTGATGATGATTGTGAAAGCGCTGGAATTATAAAAATAAATAAAAGCAAAGATTCTTCAGGGAGCCATGCACGAGTTGTGTGGCTCCTTTTTGAATTCCCCCTGTTCCGTCATGCAGGAATGACGAGGTATGAGTATTATGTCATCCTCCTCGGATCGAGAAGCTCTCTCAGTTTTTTTTCTGGAATTTTCGGATGCATTTCTTTCGTCACATCCAAAATAGAACGATTTTCCTTGATTGCTGTTTTGATAATTTTTGCAACATTTTCATATCCGAGCAGGGGATTTAGTGCAGTAGCGAGAATTGGATTTTTATGAAGTAAATCGAGTATTCGATTTTTTCGAACGGTGAGTTTTTCAATGGATTTCCTTGTCCACGTATCACAAGCATTTGTGAGGAGAGTAATGGATTCGAGGAGTGCATGAGCCGTTACGGGCAGCGCGGTATTCAATTCGAAATTTCCAGACTGAGCTGCGAGTTCGATGGTCAAATCATTTCCGAGAACTTTCATAGCGGTCATGATGACCGATTCTTCAATCACCGGATTTACTTTTCCCGGCATAATGGATGATCCCGGCTGGAGCGCAAAGAGTTGAATTTCTCCAAGTCCGGCATTCGGACCGGAATTCATCCAGCGAATATCATTCGCGATTTTTATAAGTTCTGTAGCAAGTATTTTGAGCTCAGTATGCATTTCGTGAACTGCACCAATACTCGCCTGAGCCTCAAAATGATTCTTTGCTTCAAAAAATTCCTGCTTCGTAAGTTTGGAAAGTTCCTCCGCAAACATTTTTCCAAATTTTGGATGCGTATTTATTCCTGTTCCCACCGCCGTTCCGCCTTGAGGAAGTTCGCGAAGCCTCTTTAGTGAATCCTGAATTCGCTCTCTCGAAAGTTCCATCTGCCTTTCATATCCGCTGAACCGTTGTCCCAGAGTAATCGCAGTTGCGTCCATGAGGTGCGTCCTTCCAGTGGTAATCACGTACCGATATTCTTTCGATTTTTTTTGAAATGCTTTCTCAAGAGTGTGAAGAGCTGGCAACAATTTTTTCGTTATCATCAGAACCCCCGCAATTCGAATTGCCGTCGGAATAACATCATTCGAACTTTGTCCCAGATTTACATGGTCATTTGGATGAATCTTCAATTTTGAAATCTGCATCGCCCGATTCGCGATCACCTCATTTGCATTCATATTTGTTGATGTTCCCGATCCCGTTTGAAAAATATCGAGAGGAAATTCCGCATCCCATTTCCCCTGAAGAACTTCTTCTGTTGCTTTTTGAATTGCTTCAAAAATACGTTTGTCGAGAAGTTTCAGTGAAAAATTCACCTGAGCAGCCACGAGTTTTACCATTCCCAGTGCTGCAATAAAATCTCGGGAAAACCGGATCCCGCTCATTTGAAAATTCCGAACAGCACGTTCCGTTTGAGCTCCATACAAAGCATTTTTCGGAACTTTTATTTCCCCCATTGCGTCTTTTTCTGTTCGAAACTCAGGCATAGAAAAAGAATAATTTTAAATTTTAAATTTTGAATTTTAAATTATTTTTCAAACATTTTTCACTTCACTCTTGAGTTCTCTATTCATCTAAAATTTAGCCATTCGGCTCTGAGGAGCCTCAGGCTCTCGAAGAGAATCTAAAATCTAAAATCAACTCCTACTTTTTCACCGTTTTCTTCGCTGCCACTTTTTTCACCGTCTTCTTTTCGGTCTTATCTTCCTCCTTCCCCTGCACTTCAATTTTCAGAGGAACAGCGACTCCTTCGTACAAGTTGAGAATAACTTCATATGTTCCCACTTCCTTAATGTGAGATTTCATTTCTATCTGTTTTTTCTCTACTTCGATCTTTGCCTGTTTTTTGAGAGCTTGAGCAATGTCAGTCTCAGAAACGGATCCATACAAATGTTTCCCCGTAGAGATTTTTTCCACAAAAGTGAGAGTAGTCCCTATGAGACTCTTCGCAATATCGCTTGCTTTTGAAGCAATTTCCGCTTTCGATTTTATTCGTTCTGCTTGGACCTTTTTGGCATGAAGCATTGCCTCAGTATCGGCTGCCACAGCAAATTTCTTTGGAATTAAAAAATTACGCGCATATCCATGAGATACTTCCAAAATATCTCCTCGGTATCCTAATTTTTTTACATCAGAAGTGAGTACAACTTTCATAACCAAAAATGAAAAAGAAAAAATAATTAAAATGAAAAAGAAAAAATACGCATCAATTCCCGAAAATTTGTGAGAAAAACCAAGGAAAGAAATCGAGCCATCCTGATCCAGGACGGAATGAACGTGCTTCACGAATGTACCATTGCTCTATATCGGAAAATCTGTCTGGTACGAGCGCCATGCCTTTAATATCGACATTCTGAATCTTTGGGTCGATGGGCATTGTGTAATATGGGCTCAGAAGAAACACGGCGGGAACATCAGTTTTTATAAGATCGCGAAGCTTTTTCAGCCGATCAAGTCTCAGCTCTCCATCATGAGATTGTCTGATCTCCTCCAGCAAAACTCCCGCTTCAAAACTTTTATATTTGGAGAGATTTGACCCTGTGTCTCCCTGGCTATAGTGCCAGAACGGAAAAGCGTCAAGATTGTAGCCCATGTTCTCGCCGTAAAGCAAGAGATCATAATCTTTCCGCACGAGAGCCCGCTCTGCAAAATTCTCCTGAGTCAGAACTTCAACGTTGAGTTCAATTCCGACATCAGCCCACTCTTTCTTGAGGTTTTCTGCAATAATCGGATAAAAACTTGGAGTATCTACTGTAACGAGATCAAAGACAAGAGGTTTTCCTTCTTTGTCTCGACGAATATTGTCTGGAATTTGGACGGAAGGCACTTCGGATTCCTTCGGCGGAGTACCTTCTGGAGATGGAGGTATTCCATCATTGTCCTTCGCATCTTTTTTCGTGACTTCTGGAATTTTCTCCCCAAAATAAACACGAATATCCTCTTCATCAATTTTTCCATCCTTTCCAAAAAATTCTACATGGTACACATTCTCTCCTTTCTTGAGTGTTCCAATATCCGATGATATCCGATACGAAAAGCGTTCGCTCGAAGAATCAAAAAGTTGGAGGAAATACCCATTTACAGAAACACGAATTGTGCTCGCGGGAAATGTCCCCAAAAGATAGTCATCAGTGAGACTCGTTTGTACTTCAGGCGTATCACCTGGATGATATATAAAGCGCAATTTTTTAGGAGTTTCTCCTTGTGGAGGAGGTTCTTGAGGAGGCGTCTCTTCGGCTTTTGCAGGAACTGGTTCCGGAGGAGTGCTCGCTAAGAGAAACCATCCTGAATCTTTAAGAGCACCAGCCGCTTTTACGGGGTCGTATTCAAAGAGCCATTCAGAGGTATCCGTTTCGAGGAGTGGCGTATCAATTCTTTTTCCTGAAACTTTCGTGAGAATTTCTTCTTTATTCGTAGCGAGTTGGAGTGCTAAACGAACACTTTGATTTCCCGTTCCTGCGAGTTTTGGCGAATCCATATTGATAAAGACAGCAACATACTGAGGAAGAGTAAAATCTCGGAGCGTATAGCCATCATTTTGTGAAAGAAAGTCATATTCGTTCTTAATTTTTGGATAGAGTGCGTTGAGTCCACTCGTATTTTTCGCAAGAATTTCATTGTTTGGATAGAGCTTGAACTGGAGAAATGATATTTTTGGTTTCCCGCCAATATATTCCGGAAAAGCTTCCAGATCGATAACCGCACTTTCCTTGTCATCAGAGTAGGAAATTTTGGAGAAACGATACGGTCCTGCTCCGATAGGATTCAAATTGAAATCATCAAGCGCAATATTCTCAGGGGGAGTAAGTTCAAGAATATGTTTTGGAACAAGTCCAATAGTAAAATTCGTCAGAAAAAATTTATAAGGTTTCGGAAGTGTGAAACTTATGGTGCGATCATCCACTTTTTCTATAACAATGCCGATAAATGTATCACGCAGGCTTGAATTGGGGAAAAGCGGATTTTGAATGAGTGTTTGATAGGTGAAAATAACATCATCAGCAGTAATCGGAATAGAGTCATGCCACTTCACTCCTTCTTTAAGAGTAAATACATATTTTTTCTTGTCTTCGGAAAGGGTATGACTTGCGAGATGATCAATAATTTCCCCCGTCTTTGCCTCAAATTTCATAAGTCCGGCAAAGATTACTCGAGAGATGCTCGCTTCCACTGAACCAGCCTTACTGTTTGCTGTCACAAGAAGTGGATTCAGCACAAATCCTTGATCAATCGTTCGAACATCCCCTTCAATAAAAGTCCCGCCCTCTGCGGCGAATGCAATGGTATGGTCTTTATAAAAATTCCACAAAAGACCTGCTGACGAGAAAATAAATACGAAAGCAAGGGCAGCCAAGAGAGCCTTTTGTGTCTTCGAAAAGTGCCAAAAGATTCTTTTCATGTGAAGGAAGAGATCAAAGTACTATCCTCTTGGAAGAAACGCGAAAACAAGTGCGTTCATGGCAAAAATAAAAGCCAAAACCACTGTTGCTCGAAAAAGGAATTTTTCCACGCCCCGTCTCGTCGCATAAAACTCACCACCTCCGCTGCCGGCAATTCCTCCCGAGAGCCCCTCTCCTCTACTTTGCAGGAGAATAAAAAGCCCCATAAAGATAGAGGTAACGACTTGAATAACTAAAAGCGTTGTTTCCATAATATTTCCTAAAAAAATCGATGATAAGGATACGGAATTTCTTCAAATGTTGCAAGCAAGGGGGAGGGGAAAATTTTTTTAAAAACCTGCTCCCAATTTCTTACAATAATGCCCTTCGACTTCGGCTTCGGCAAGCTCAGCCTCCGCTCAGGGCATTCGACTCTTTTTCCACAACTATTTCATCTTGGTCGAAGACCATGAGCGAGTCCGCCTAAGGCGGACGAGTCGAATGGTGGACCTGGGAAGACTTGAACTTCCGACCTCACGATTATCAGTCGTGCGCTCTAACCAACTGAGCTACAGGTCCAAAACGTGATGCTCCAAGGATGTGCGCCTCATTCTTCTGAGTTTTTTTAAAAAATGCAAGAGAATTTCTTTTTATTTTTTCTTGTTTTTTTGGCAATTTTCCTTCTACAATCTCGGCGAACTTTACTTCGAGTAATTTTTATTCTTTTATTATTTTCCCCATGAGTTCTCCTAAAATTATTGGAACAATTGCTGAGATTAAGGATAATGAAAATCGAGTCGGCATTACTCCTGAAGGAGTGAAGAAATTAGTAGAGGATGGTCACCGTGTTTTTGTACAAAGACATGCAGGAAAAGGCGCTGGTTTTCATGATCACGAATATATTGCAGCTGGAGCCGAAATAAGAATAACGCCTGAAGAAATAGTTCCTGCAGTTGATATTCTCGTGAAGGTAAAAGAGCCACTGGAATCAGAATACCCGTTGCTCGGTCATATGAATGGAAAAACGCTGTTTACGTATCTCCATCTTTCTGCTGCTCCGAAGGCTCTTACAGAGAGGCTTCTCGAATGCGAAATATCAGGAATTGCCTATGAAACGGTAGAAGACACACATGGAAAACTCCCGCTTCTCTCGCCCATGAGTGAAATTGCAGGAGTGCTTTCCGTGCAATATGGAGCGGAATATTTGCAAAGAAAATATGGGGGAAGAGGAAAGACTCTTGGAGAAATAAAGAATACAAGTCGTGCAAGGGTTGTGGTCTATGGCGCAGGAATTGTCGGAAAAACAGCTACAAAATCAGCTGCAGGACTCGGAAGTTTGGTAACACTTTTTGACATTAATGAGATCTCTCTTCGTGAGGCAGAAAAAGAGGTAAAGGCGTATCTCGGAGAACATCTCTCAAAAAACGTCACTTTTGAAAAACCAGAACATAAAGTTGCATGTGCGGCTTTGGCAGAGGCAGATCTTCTCATTGGAGGAGTGCTTGTTGCCGGAACTCGTGCTCCAAAAGTAGTTTCGGAAGAGCAGATTCACCTGATGAAAGAAGGGTCAGTGGTTGTAGATGTGTCTATTGACCAAGGAGGTTGCGTTTGGGGATCAAAAGCGACAACGCACAGCAAGCCTATTTTTGAACTGGATGGGAAAATTTATTGTTGTGTTGCAAATATGCCGGGACAAGTGGCACATCAATCTACACAGGCACTCACCAGTGCGACGCTTCCCTATATTGAAAAACTTGCAAATCAAGGAGGAGAAAAGGCGCTTCTCGCAGATGCGCACTTTTTGAAAGGACTCAATACCTACCGTGGTCATATCACTTATGAATCCGTCGCGAAAGATCTGCAAATGATAGAAAAATATGTTCCAGCAAAAGACGCTCTTCACTCGTAAATTTGGATTTATACACTACTTAAGAGTGTCTCTGGATCAAGAACATCTCCCATTTTGGGGATTTCTATTATCCATTTTGGATTCACTTTCCGGAGGCGTTTTAAGAGCCCTTCGCTTTGAGATATTTCTCCATGTACAATAAAAATGCAGGAAAGACCATTAACTTTTTGAATAAAGGAAACAAGGTCATTTGCATCACCATGCCCTGAGTATCCATTGAGAATTTTTACGTCTGCACGGAGCCTCAGCATTTCTCCAAATACTTTGATGAAAGGTCTTCGCTCAACAATTCTCCTTCCTAATGTGTGTTCTGCTTGATATCCCACGATAAGAATGGTGTTTTTTGGGTCTTCTACGCTATTTCTGAGATGATGACGAATTCGTCCAGCTTCGCACATTCCTGATGCCGAGATAATAATGCATGGTCCCTGATGAAAATTCAGAGCCTTTGATTCATCGACTGAACGAGTGTATTTTAAGTATCCAAGGCATTGGAATGGATCCTCGGCCACATTCAAAAAGTCTTTTCGGGTTTGTTCGTCATAACATTCTGGATGCGACTGAAAAATTTTTGTGAGATTTGTGGCAAGCGGGGAATCAACGTAAATAGGAATTTTTGGGGTGCGATTTTCTTTGTAGAGCATATGGAGGTCGTACACTATTTCTTGTGTTCGTTCGAGAGAAAAGGACGGAATAATAATTTTTCCTCCTTTTTGAGCTGTTTCAGAAACCACCTTTCCCATTTCTCCTCGCATTTCTGGGAATGGCTCGTGGAATCGATCTCCATAAGTACTTTCTGTGATAATGTAATTTGCTGAGTCGGGGGCTTCAGGATCTCGCAAAATAACTTTTCCTTCTCTCCCGAGATCACCAGTAAATATAAGGCGTTTTTCTTTCCCATTTTCAAGAAAATCGAGAAGAATAACAGCTGATCCAAGAACATGTCCGGCATCATAAAATGTGCAAAAAATACCGGGAAGAACTTCAAAGCGCTCATGGTATTTTTTCCCAACAAGCAGCGTGCTAGATTTTTCCGCATCTTCCATTGTATAAAGCGGTTCTATAGGGATTTCTGGTTGGAGACTTTTTTGGTGCTTTAAGAAGAATTCAGCGTCACTTTCTTGGATGTGTGCAGAATCGAGAAGCATAAGCAGAGTGAGGTCTTTTGTGGCGTCAGTGCAATAAATTTTCTTGGTGTACCCATTCTTTACAAGCCCAGGAATATTTCCGGAATGATCAATATGAGCATGTGAAAGGATCATGGCATCAATTGATTTTGGGTCGAATGAAAAATACTTGTTCATTTCATACGAAAGCTTTCGTTTCCCCTGAAAGAATCCACAGTCGAGCAAGATGTTTTTCCCGTTTATTTCAATGAGATGTTTTGATCCGGTAACTCCATGTGCAGCACCATGAAAGTGAATTTTCATTGATTCCGATAAAAGTGTGAAAATATCATGCTTTATTCTACTCAACGTTCTTTTTCTTTCCAAAATAATCAGGAGTATTTCGTTTTCAAAAATATATAAATATGCTATAATGTCACATAGATGGAACCTTTTCCAAACCAGATAAAAACAAAAATTCTTTCATTTTTCGGGCAATTCTTCGTAAACAGGCTTTTAAACCTCGCAAAACACGAGTGGGGCAGAGTAGTTTCTGCTTGGTTTTTGAGATTTTTCACTCAAATTGCTACCGTTTTGGGATTTACGCTCCTTACCGTGTTTTTTATAGAGAAAAATGGGATTCCCCGCTTACCGATGCTCTTTATCTTACAATCACTTTTTGCCATAACAGGAACACTGCTGTTTTCTGAAATATTGAAAAAAGTATCAAAAAATATACTTTTTCTTACTTCAAGCCTTCTTGGAGCCATTTTCCTCATAATTGCATTCTTTTTGCAGGAGAATGTGAATACGTTTTGGCTCCTTCTCCTCGCAACATTTTCCATTTTTTTGGGGCAAATGAACATTTTGCTCCTTCTCTTTATTGAAGAGCTCTTTAGTCCGCTTGAGAGTGAGAGAACATTTCCCATAGTGGAATCCGCCGAACCGCTCGGCACGCTTTTTTCAGGACTTATTGCCGTGATAGGAATTTCTCTTTTTGGTTTTCATGTTTCACAGCTTCTCGTTTTGTGGGCTGGAATTATGGGCGCTATTGTTCCCATATTTTTGCTTCTCGAAAGAAAACTGAGACCAGTTCCTATTCCAAAATCCAAGGCGCACATTCGTGAAAAAAACTCAAAGAAAGAAGAATTTGAAGAAATGATCGAATACGTAAAAAATATTCCTTTTTTAAAAGGGCTTCTGGTGGTTATATTTCTCCATTGGTTTGGATCTAATTTCATCGAATTTCAGTTCACAAAAGCAATTAATTTAGAATTTGTCCAAAACGCAAAACATCTCGGAGAATCCTATCAAGAAGTCGATGCTCTTGCTGAAGGATTCGGATCCTATCAGATTATCATTTCTGTCTTGTTTCTTCTTTCTGAAATTATTCTTGCGAGTCGAGTTCTCAAACACTTGGGTCTCATGAGGAGCATTCTTCTCCATCCGCTCACTTCATTTTTTGCCGCCGTATCGATGTTTTTTCGATACAACTTTTTTACTGCGGTTGGAGCAAAGGCAACATATGAAATTATTGGAGGACTCAAGAAAAATGCCTATAACGCCTCATTTTATGCATTACGTCCAAAAGTACGGGAACTTGCTAAAGAGTTTCTGGAAGGGATTGCGCGTCCGATGGGAATGATGGCGGGAACAGTTGTCCTCCTCCTCATACAAAAAATATTTCCTCAGGAATGGGGTGATCACCTCATTGCAGGAACTCTTATGATCGTTTTTCTCATCATGTTTTTTGAGGCTTACAAACTCCGAAAAAAATACACTTTTCTGGCAAAAAAGAGTTTGGAAACACAAGGAAATATTCCTGAAAAATTTGATGCCATTGAAATCTTAGCCCAAAATGGACATGATAGCGCAACTTCACACCTTATTAAATCACTTTTGTACCGCAAAGAAAGACCAGAAGTACAAATAAAAATTTTGAGAACCCTCGGAATGCTTCGAGACCCAATGGCAATTCCGGAAATTCTCAAGTTTTTGCATCATGAAAAAAAGGAGGTGCAGCTTGCTGCAGTACAGGCGATTGGACGCTATGACAACCTTGCAAATACTCCGGAAACAGATACGTTTTCTGAGTATCGTGTTGTAGAAGCTCTGAAATCTCTGATTTTTACAAGTACATCAAAACAGCTCAAATCAGAGGTGATACTGCTTTTTAAAAATATAAAAAAGAGCAGTGTGGTTCCTTTTCTTCTCGAACTTCTTCAGTCTTCAGATCCGAAAATTCGATCAGATGCCGTACACGTTTGTAGTCTTTTTCATGATTATTCTAGCGCTTATTATTTGGAAAAATGTCTTGATGATCCCCATCCAATGGTTCGGGCGAATGCGCTTATCGCTCTTTGGAAATTTATACCATATCGTCTGCGGCTTCTTCTGCGCCTCAATGAGATGCTGAGGAGCGCTGATCCAGAGGTTGTGGTAAATGCGGTGTACGCTGTTGGGGAAATATCCCTTAAAGAAGAGATTTCAAAATTGAAAGAGATGCTGGAACATCCGAACGCAGATATTCGTCTCCATGCTGCGATAGCTATTGCAAAACTGGGAGATGCCTCGTCTGTAAAGTACATTGTAGATGCTCTTTTGTCTTCTTCAAAAGAGACAATGACAAAAATTCTTCGACTGGTAGAGGAAATTGATGACGGAATAAAAAGTATTATCATGAGGAGTCTTACTCAGAGAATTTCAGAAGAGGTATTCTCTGTTCTTAAAAAAGCACGGACCCCAATTTTAGAAGATATGGAGGAGGATATTTTAAAGGAACTTCTCCATGCCTACACTATTCTGAAAGAGGAACAATACACACTCATGATTACGGATATTCTTGAGAAAAAATCATCTCAAAAAAAATTCGAACGTGATAAAAAAGCACAAGAAAAAGAAGAACGTGAATGTCTCCAGGAAATTTCTCTGGAAGAACTCTGCACATAATATTACTACCGATTCGCTTTAGAAATATTGCGGATATATTCCTTCAGGTGAGAAGCAGTAGGCGCTAAGCAATCAGCAGTAAGCTTAATTTTTTCAATACTTATTGCCTATTGCTTATTGCTTCCCTGTTCTTATTTGCATATAAGAAAATATACAGCATTTTTATTGAGAACTGGGATCAGTTGTCGGCAGTCAGGAAAGAAAAAAGTACTTAGAGACAACTATTTCCAACTCATTTTGAGAAAAAAAAATAGCTGGGGGATACGCAGAGTATTTATCGAGACCAAATTCATGTAGTAGTTTTTTTTGCCAGACCGAGTATGCGCCTAAGAGTACGATAATGAGAAGTGCAATAATGATAACAATACTGGCATGTTCTTGCTTTCGTGAAATATGATGAAAAAATTGTTTCCTTTCCCACAATAAAAACATCAGAAGAATGGTATCTATAATGAGCGGAATTGCGGCGAATACATCAATGAGGAGCATTGACACCAAATTTCCGAGAGTGACGAGGTAAAATTGGATAAATGCCGCTATAAATGCCCATTTTTTTCGCTTTTGCAATGCCCGAGCGACAGCGAAATCAAGAAACCCGATGCTGAGACAAAAAATTCCAAGCACGATACGGTGCCACAGAAACTGATTTTCAGGGATACTCCATTCTGCACTCTGAAATGCATGAATTACCCAGCCCAAATTAAAAGCTCCTGCAATAAACCCAAACACGCCGCCAATAAGGAGAGCAATGGCGACGATGTGAATTTTTACACTGCTTCTCATAGGCACATGTGAAATAGAAGCTTCTCCACAATGCTATGAGTTTCAAAAGAAGAAGTCAAACTCTTGGAGTTGCACGTTTATGGTATTTTTGTTCCTACTGATTCGAAGCTAGGTATGTCTGGTGCCCGCGGAGGGACTCGAACCCCCAACCTACTGGTTCGAAGCCAGGAACTCTATCCAATTGAGCTACGCGGGCACGCTTCGAACGCGGCAGGAATCTTCTCAGAAAAAATATAATTGTGCAACGGAAATAAGAGATCATCGAGTTATTTCAATCGTTTCACCATTTTCTGCAAGAGGAGCGGTTACGGTAATTTTCCCATCATCTGTTATACGAATTTTATATCCAACTCCATGCTCAAAAAAACCTTTTGGATCAACTGGGATTTTTTCTAAATATTTTTTCTCAGAAAAAAGCACTCCTAAATCGACAAGATTACGACATTCTTCACCAGAAATATCACAAATTTCTCTTAACTCTGAAGAAATATTTTCGGGAAAACGTCCCTCATGTTCTAATGCATACTTGTAGACGGCAAGAATAATGTCATTAATTTCCTCTTGTCTCTCAGAATTTCGTGATTCCGAAACTTGCTTCCCCGGATTGATGATAAAAACAACAATCCCAATGAGCACAGAAATTCCGGCGATGATGAGTATCATTTCGAGAACTGTAAATCCTTGATTCCATAATCTTTTTCTCTGCATATCGAAGGAAATAAGAATATTTTTCAGATTTTACGAATTTCTCGTGGTGAGGTCGAGAGTCGTTTTGATAATCGTATCAGGATTCAGGGAAATACTATCAATTCCGGCATCGGCGAGAAATCTTGCAAATTCCGGATAATCGCTTGGAGCTTGCCCGCAAATACCAATTTTTCTTTTATTCTTCTTGGCGATAGAAATAACACTTCGAATCAGTATTTTTACGGCGTCATTTCGTTCATCATAGACATGACTCACGAGAGCGGAATCACGGTCAACTCCCAAAGTTAACTGAGTAAGATCGTTCGATCCGATAGAAAATCCATCAAAAATCTTGGAGAATTCATCTGCGAGAATGACATTACTCGGAATTTCGCACATGACATACACCTCAAGTCCTTTTTTCCCACGTTCAAGTCCATTTTTTGCGAGCTCCTTCATCACATTTTCTCCCTCTTCGATGGTTCGACAGAAGGGGATCATAATTTTCACATTCGTAAGTCCCATTTCTTCGCGAACTTTTCGAAGAGCTTTGCACTCGAGAGCAAATGCGTCACGATATTTTGGATCATAATATCTGCTCGCACCTCTCCACCCAATCATGGGATTTTCTTCATGTGGTTCGTATTCTGCTCCACCGATGAGATTTGCGTATTCATTACTTTTAAAGTCACTCATTCGGACAATAACATCTTTTGGATAAAATGCAGCGCCAATCGTTCCCACTCCCTCTGCAAGTTTATCGACGAAAAAATCAGACTTATTTTTATATCCACGCGTAAGATCATCAATTTGTTTTATCACATGGCGATCAGTCAGTTTTTTGTAATTAAGAAGCGCAAGCGGATGAATTTGAATTGCCGAGTTAATAATAAATTCAAGCCGAGCAAGTCCCACCCCATCGTTTGGAATAAATGAATTTTCAAATGCAATTTCTGGATTTCCGATATTCATCATGATTTTTACTTTTGGTTTTTTCAAATTTTTCAGATCAGTTTTTTTCACCGTGAATTTCAAAAGACCGTCATACACATTTCCTGTTTCACCTTCACACGCTACCGTGACTTTCTGTTTATTCTTAATGACACGAGTAGCGGTATTTGTTCCAACGACACACGGAATTCCAAGCTCACGAGAAACGATAGCGGCATGACATGTTCTTCCTCCACGGTTGGTAACAATCGCAGAAGCAATTTTCATAATTGGAACCCAGTCAGGATCGGTCATGTCTGTTACAAGAACGTCTCCTGCCTCAAATTTCGTAATCTCATTTGGATGGAGAATAACGCTTGCTCTTCCAGATGCAATCTTCCCGCCAACAGGAGCGCCTTGAGCCAAAATGGGCCCTTTCTGCTGAAGTTTATATTCTTCGAGAACCGTAAGATCTTTTCGAGATTGTACTGTCTCGGGACGAGCTTGGACGATGTAGAGTTCCTCCGTAATTCCATCCTTCGCCCATTCCATATCCATTGGCTTAAAGTGCTTCGCCTCTTGACTGTAATGATCTTCAATAATGGCTGCCCACTTTGCAAGAGTCAAAACGTCTTCATCGGAAACACAAAATCGCATACGGTCATCTTTTGGAACGGGAATATTTTTTGTGGGAGATTTACTGCCCCCTGCTGAATACACCATTTTTATCTGTTTTTCTCCGATTTTTCTGTTGATGATTGGTCTATATCCACTTTTAAGAGTCGGTTTAAAAACATAGAATTCATCAGGATTCACGGCGCCCTGCACGACATTTTCTCCAAGTCCATACGCTGCCGTGATAAATACTGCTTCACGAAATCCCGTCTCTGTATCGATACTGAACATGACTCCAGAAGTTCCGACGTCCGACCTCACCATTTTTTGTACAGCGATAGAAAGTCCGATGGAAAAATGATCATATCCTTTCTCCGCTCGATACGCGATAGCACGATCAGTGAAGAGTGAAGCGAAACACCGTTTGCACGCATCAAGGAGAGCAAAATTTCCGCGAATATTCAAAAACGTTTCCTGCTGTCCGGCAAAAGAAGCATCCGGCAAATCTTCTGCTGTTGCTGACGAACGAACCGCAACATCACAATTTTTCCCATACATTTTTTCCATTTTTTTGTACGAAGCAAGTATTTCTTCCACGAGATCAGATGGAAATTCTGTATGAAGAATAAGAGATCTCGCCTGATGCCCACGAAGCTGGAGATCCTCAATGTCATGGACATCAAGTCCTTTCAATACTTTTTCCAATTTTTTTTTCACATCAGCCTTTTCGAGAAGATAATGATATGCGTATGCCGTTATTGCAAATCCATTCGGAATGTTCACCCGCTTTCGCGTCAACTTTTGATACATTTCTCCGAGAGAAGCATTTTTTCCTCCTACGAGCGGAACATCCGAAATTCCAAGTTCCTTAAACCAGAGCACAAGGGCAGTGTTGCGCTTTTTTCGGGAGAAGAGTTTTTCAAGCATAGAAACATGTGTAAAAGTACGACCCCGATTCTATCACAAATCGAGTTCGTGAAAAGAAAAGTCTGAACATTCGCAGGCAATTACACGTGACGAATTTCGAAAAAGTTTTGAATATATAATCTAGAATTTTTTCATTCTGTATTCCCGAGAATCATGAGTGGTTCGAGGGATTCAGTGTCGAGAATATTTCTGAGATCACCATTATACTCAATGAGAACAAAGGTGTGACCATCTGTGCGCGCATCGAAAAAAGAAAGGGCAACAGTTTCAGAAGATTTTTTAGAGAACGTGATTTTTCCTAATGAAATTTCTGAAGCAGAATTTTTTTGAGGATCAAGAGAAACACCAATTTTTACAATCCCATTTTCATTATCAATCGTATCTTCTCCCGGAGCTGCAAGTACAATGTTCTCCGCAAACGCAATATTTTTTCCCTCAACAATTTTTGGAGGAAAATTTACCCATGCCCGAACACTTTCAATTTTTTGCAGCGAAGGATTTTTGAGCAAAATTTCAACTTCAGAAGTTTCGGCGGTATTTGAAAGAGTTTGAAGCGTAAGAGAAACATCTTTTTTGAGATTTCGTTCTGCTTCAATGAGCTTTATAAGTGCATCTCCCGAAGTATTTTTTTTCGGAAGTAGTGCACAACCTGATCCAAAAACAACGAGAGAAACAATCGAAAGTGCTGCGAGAAATCGTTTCATCATACAGAAAAAAAATAGAAAAATTACTCAAAAATCAGGCAGGGAATTTCTGCTCTTCTTTTTCCACTTCATCCTGCGGAAATGGAGGAACATTTTTCGTATCTTTTGGCGGAGTGATTCCATAATGTGCCGCCAGGATAATAAAGTCCTCAAAATCAACTTTGGAGTCTTTATTGTAATCACCATAGAGTGGTTTCCCGTCCGAAGCCGTTTGACCATATGTGGCTGCAAATTTAGAAAATTCATAGAAATTAATTTCATCATCTCCATTTGCGTCCATTTCTTTTTCGAGACCACTCAACTTTGTACGAGCGTCTGCTTCTGTTTTTTCGGTATTTTTATATCCGAGGAAATAAAGCGCTTTAGAATAAGGTCTTTTCTTTCCGAATATGCTCTCAATGTTTTTGAGTTCGAGCGCATATTCTTTTCCAGAAATTTGCTGCTCCGTGTACACGAGAACTGTTTTTGAATTTTTTCCAATTTCCACGTGAGTAATGGGGAGACGATCGGTGATATCATCGCGACCGTAAATGCGGAACCACTCTTTTCCGGTTGCATCAAGTGTAGAAAATTTCATATCCACATTGAATTGTACTTCCACACGCTTATCTCCTACTGCCCTTGCCACGAGTGCGCTCGGATCGCGAGAATTCTTCGCTTTCTCAGCGGAAAATCCCAGGAAGTTTACGCGGTCTGTTGAGAATCGGGGATTATTCAGCTTGAGTTTTTCTGCGTCCACAATGAGCGTGTAGGGTTCATCTGCGGTCATTTGTTCGGTATGAATCGTAATTAAGAGACCACTGCTTGAAATATCGATGTCCTCGATGTCGAGTGTATTTTTAATATTTTTTGCTTCGACAATTGTAAATGCTCCGTCTGAAATTCTCGATGCTTCGACTGGTGCAGAAAAAATAGTTTCGATGACATCAGGACCGACTGCAACCGCTTGCTTTAAATATGGCGCTGGCTCACGCTGATCAGGTGTATTTCCATCGCTGACAAAAATCTTTGCAATTCCATTCCCACTTCTTCCGACAGAATCTGTCACGGAAACTCGGAGCTCAAATGGTTCGCCATTTGCGGGAACTGGAGTAGTTTTTGGAATTACCAAATCTGGTGCGTAAAACCATCGTCCAAATTCGCCTTCACTCACTGATGGAGACAAACACATAATAGTGTCAGTTGTGACGCATTTGTTATCTTGAGGAGTTGCTGCTGCAGAAGCTTTTGAAAAGAACAAAAGTGATGCACCATCATTGCCATCATTATTATTTTGATTCCCATCATCTTTTGCTTTCTCTTCCTGAGCTCCATTATCTCCCTTTGCAGGGCTATAATCCACGGACGGATTATACTGACTCGAAGTTTTTCCCACGAAGCGTGCCACATTTCCGAGTTCAAGAGTGACGTAATCAATATCTTTGTAGCCGTTTCCATCTCTGGCGAAAACGTATACAGTAAATCGAGTTTTCCCATCATTTGGCGCATATACCGGTGTCATATATCCGCGATCAGATTTGATCTCAGGCGTCGCTGCGTCAGGAGAATCTACGAGTCGTACAACTTCCACAATCATTTTTACTTCAGAAGTATTTCCAGATTTATCACTCACGCTAAATTTAATTGCCTTGAATCCTTGAATTGTTTTTTCCGGAATGACAATATTATCGAGCGTGAAGAACGCGCTGTCTCCTTGCACTAACGTCAATTTCATCGGAGTAGGAGGAAGATCGAGATCAGAAAGATCAGCGATCATAGATTCGATATCTTTTCCTCCATCAACTCGATCTGTTGCTTTTGCAGAAAAAATGTGTTTTGTTTTTCCGTCTTTAATCATACTTTTGGAAGGGGACACAAAAATATTTTCCGCAATTGTTGGCGTTCCTCCTGTGTTTCTCTGAATATTTATCGTAACAGAAGTTCGCGCTTCTTTACTTTGCGTGTCGATCACGGTAATTGGAAGAGTGTATGTTCCGGGAACAATATCTTTTGGGATCATAATTTCATCACTCTCAAACCATTGAGTAGCGACATCTACAGATGAAGATTCTTCTGCAAATGCCTTCGGAAAGAGATTCTCCCAAAATGATGTTGGCGGTGTACAAGTTCTTGAGTTTTGCGGTTTTGAAGCCCCTTCAATACAGGTCACTCCGCTCTTTAAAGTAACACTTCGTGATTGGGTTCCATTTGTACAAGTTCCATATTCCCCTACATTATAATCATCGACCGTACATGCTCGTATTTGCGCCGTACATGTTTTTGAACTCGGTGGTTTTGAAGCGCCATCAACACAATCAATTCCAGTTTTACGTTGCACGCTTCGTGTTTGCGTTCCATCTGTACATGCTCCGTACTCGGTTACTGTGTAATCATCCGCCGTGCATGCTCTTTTCTGCTGAGGAGTTGGGGCAGGAATTTTTTCTGAGAGTGGACTTAAGAGCATATTCGGCAATCCGATTTTGCTGAGATCCACAATAACTCTGTAAATATCAGAAGCGCCATCTTCATCTCTCGCTTCCACACTGATAGTAAGCGGAGTTCCTGCGTCTGGAGCAACCGTTGTCCTGCTCACACTCGCGCTCAAAATTTGAGGAGCAGTACCAGCTTTAATATCTTTTACGACCGAGAAAGAAACCGTTCCTGCTGCAGTTCGTTCCGTTCTTCTGCTTTCAGCTTTAACAGGAATCAGGTATGGCGTTTCAGAAGTATGAACGCTCGAAGGAACGGTAATTTCGAGTGAATACCACCTTTGATTTCCAGTGATAAACTCGTCGCTTGATGTAAATTCTGCAATTCGAGATCCACCAACAAGCTCAAGATCTCCGGTAACTTTTTCAATATCAGAAACACCATCGATATCATTCACCACAAGTACCCAGAGTTTTGTTTTCATAATCCCGTCATTTTCTATTGCTGATGGACTTGCACGGCTTTGATCGGAAAGAATTTTAAATTCCAGTTCTGGTTCATTGACAATAAGCTGAGTTGGCGCGGTGATAATATCTCCACTCGAAGTTCTGAGGAGAATTGTATACGTGTCTGCTGGAAATTCAGCGGGGAGAGAAAATACTATCTGTGAACTCGTAATGGATGTGGGAACAATGACAGCGTCTCCAACAAGGAGCATGCTTCCTGCTGCGAAATTCTGACCGAGAAGCGTAATTTGCGACGCTGCGGAATTTATTATTACTGGCGGCTGAGAGGAGACTGAAGTAATCCTTGGGCGATTTTCCGTATATCCAAAAAACGAAAGTCCATTTTGAGAAGTCAAGAATTTATTGTCTGCATTTTTCCACTTGTCCTGAAGCGCAATGACGAAATATTCTCTCCCCGGAGTTTGCTCTCTCGTCGTAAGAGTAAGCGTATTTCCTTGTTTTTCGATTTTCGAAATATTGAGTTCTCTCATCGCTTTCGCCTCATCAGCATAATAAATTTTTACAAAATTTGTATTCATTTCTGGGGACGATATGTTCGCAGAAAATGTAAGAATGAGAGAACTTGGAGACGAAGGCACGGCACTTTGGAGCCCGAAAGCATTGTCTTCTGGATCAGGATCAGTAAATTCTTCAAAAAATCCCGTAGAGAAACTTGGATGAACTCCTCCTTCAGAATTTCCTTTTACGCTCGAAGAAACATCCACTCGATAAATTGTTTTTGCATCTGGGCTTAGATCCGTTCCAAGATTCTCGAGAATGAGTTTTTTATTTTCAATACGAAGGGTAGTATCAGCTGTAATAATATTTGGCGTAATTGTAATATCTGAAAGAACTGCTGCATCGAGATAATCCGAAAATCCAAGTTCAAGTTTTGCTCCTGAAATCGGTTGTACGCTCAGAAGCTTCATGACTCCAGCGCTATCAACAGTGATGCGAACAGTTTTTGGAGGACTCTCTGTTGGCGTGAGAATATTATTTTCCGGTTCAGGATTTTCAAAGACAAATGTAATATTTTTAAATGTGAAAGGAACAGAACTCCCCAGTACCAAATTTTGTGCGAATTGCATATCAAAATTCATGATCGGAGCTCCACTCGCCAGATTTACTCCTTCTTTCGCTGTTACCATGGAAACATTCAAAACTCCCACGGAAGGATCTCTCTGGAATGTTTCGATGAGGAAATCTTTATTCACAAAAGGAGTTTCTTGAACGGATTTTGGAATATCTTTAAGAAAAGTTGCTTGTAGAGCATTCCACTCTACTGTAAAAGAAAGACCAACGACATTCGATAAAGTTCCTTCTGTTGGAGCTGTGAGCGTTACTTTTCCGGTTTGTCCGGGCATGACGAAGAATGCATCTGCAGCAGTTTCATTTTGCAATTTGGCTCCAAAGTCAACAGTTATGAGACCATTTCTGGGGGAAAGTTTCGTTGCAATTATTTCTTTTTCTTGTGCAGAACCTAATGAGGCTACGGCGGTCTCGTCAGCATAAAAAGAAAGATGAAGAGGAATATTCTCAGCAAGTCCGGACATTACTTCGAATTGTAGTCGAGAAAGGATTGCATTTTTTGATACGGAGATAAACGAATCTCCTTGGACAGTAAAGAGGAGCAATTCCAAATTTTCAGGAAGATCTGGAATAGTTTGTCGCAATCTTGCAATCATGTTTTTCGCATTATCGGTCTCTGTTTCTTGATTTGCCAGAAATGCGTTAATAGTGAAGTCACTTGTCCAAGGCAAGTTTTCCCGTACATATCCTCTATATTTTAATTGAGTGGCATCCCAATAAATTAAGTATCTCAGTCCTGTCACGTTTGCTTTTTCAAAATTGCTTCTTACTTCAATTTCCCCAATTTGTCCTGGAGCAGCCCTATAATTATTCGGAATATATATTTGCTGAGCTATACCAGCGATAGGTTCATTTCCGCCCTGAAATAAGGTCGCTTTGAAGAAATTTGTCTGCAGAATAATTCCAAACACACCTACTCCAAGGAGAAGAATGATAAGAATGACGATGGGGCTTCGAAATTTCATGGGAACACTATAAAACAGGCGAAGAAATAAGTCTATAATGATGTAAATCTCCTGTATGCGAGGAGAACATCGAGAAGTGAAATAACTCGATCAAAATTCATATCGATTCTTTTGCGCTGCTCTTCATTTGCAAGAGAGATTTCTCCGTTCACTATTCGCATCATGGAAATGATATCAGAAAGTTCCACATATTTATTTCCATTAAAATCACCTGTGGGAGCAGTGCCAAGATACGTCGGATGAACTGCAGAAATAACATTTCCGGAATTCGTAGTAATTTTGACCAGAAAAGTAAATGGTCCTTCATCCATTCCAGCGAAGTCGGGAATAAGAATTGGGAGTTCAATCATCACTGCGTTTTGTCCCGCGGTAATAAGTGGTGCAGTTTCCTCAATGATAATCGGGAAGGCATCTCCAGTGATATCTGCCGGAGAAGCAAAACTTCCTTCGTAAAGATGCGCTTGAATCGTATCGAAAGTGGCATCTCCCGGTTCAGTGAAAATATCGACAAAAAGTTTTTCATGTGTATTCCTTCCAATTCCAAAATTTCCCACTGTATGAATTCCGCGAATTTCTGGTTTTTTCTCAACGATAGAAATTTTTATCGGAGGATTTTCGGAAACGATGTCGTGATATGTTTCATGAGTAAGAGATTGCTCAAAAATTGCAGTGATATTCGCAATTGTTTCTGGAGCAGAATTTCTCTTCGTAATTTCCAGAAGTGATTTATTGCTCGCATCGATCACGCCGATTCCTTCATATCCTCTCCAAAGAACTTGACTAGAAACATCCGCCAGAAATTTGCAGCTTTCGGGATTTGTATCACAGCCTTGTCCACGTCCTTGATACGTTGCAGTAGCCCTGAGTTCGCAATACTCTCCAATATGTTTTTGAATGGGATTCTGAACAGGGTCTTTGTTGTTACAATCAGAATCCACGGTGATTTTGAGAGCCTCACCGGGATCGACTCCAGTGATCACAATTGGTTTTGCCGGATCTGAAGAAATGAGTCCCTTGGAATCATCATCGGGATCAAGAAGACGACTTGCCGTAATTGTGGCGATTCCCGTTTTCGTAATTTCGAGTTCCGCAACCGGTTTGATTTCAGTTCCAACGGCAGAAAATCCATTCCAAGTAACTTCATGGGAGATATCATGAATATTTGTATTTCCGGGAGTATTCGGATCCAGATCTTGAAATGTTCCCATTGCCCTGAGAACACAAATATCATGAATGAGTTTCTGTTTTCCATCGCATCCTTCTGAAGAAACGGCAATTGATTCCAATTTTTGAGGATCAAGAACAGTTACCGAAATATTATTTGAGGAAGAAATTATTCCTGGCGCAGGTCCGCCTTCTGGTTCAGAATCTTCGAGATACACTCTTCGTGTTGCGCGAATACTCGCCATTCCGCTTTTTGTCAGATTCAAAATTCCTGTTTCATTTACTTCATCTCCAACTGATTCAAAACCGATCCATGTTACATCCGCTTGCGGAGTAATATCATATTCACTCCCATCTTCAAAAGTTCCTTTCGCAATGAGAACGCATGTTTGTCCAACAAGATTTTTCTCAACGCTTCCATTTTGTACTCTTCCACAATTTGGGGAACTTACTGAAATCAAAACGAGTTTTCCTGGATTCGCAGCGGTAATAATAATGGGATCATTTTCAGGAGAAGAAACGCCGTCTCCGCGTTCTTTGTACAAAATATCTTCGATACTACTGATATCGTCCCCTGGAATTCCTGGATTTTTATCAAAAATTGAAAAAGGCATAACAGCCGTAATTGTGGCTCTTCCACGCTTTTCGATCTCAAGGAGTCCGTTGCCACTGTCTCCGGGCTTTGCATCATTCACCATTTTTCCAATGTTTTGATACCCAAGCCATTCCACAAGATGAGAAATGGTATGTTTTGTGCCATCATCAAATGTTCCCTCAGCCTTGAGTGTACAGATATCTCCAAGAATTTTTGGTTTTTTATCACACGCATCACCGATTCCATCATTATCGGTATCCGGTTGTTTTCCATCTACTCGTGGATTTGAAACATACGGACAATTATCAACTCCGTTCAAAATGCCATCTCTGTCATCATCTGCTCCTGCACTTTCTGGAGGAGCTCTGTATTCATCACACTCGGAAGAAATTTCAAGAGATTCCAGTTTTCCGGGGTCACTCACTTCCAGCCGAATTTGATTGGAACTTCGTTCCGTAACTGCTTCTGGATCAGCAGGATCTTCACCGGAGAGAACGAGAAGAGCGGTAATATTTGCAAATGTTGGAGTATCAGTGGCGAGTGATCGTGGAATAATAAAGAGATCAGAACCGCCAGGAGTTTGACCTTTTTCGTTCCCGTTCACAAAAACCCCAACTTCAAAAAAGCCTTCCCAATAAACGAGGCGAGAAACGTCGCGAATAACTCCGGGAATTGAATTTCCTCCAACCGTTTTTCCCGGATACTGTACTTTGGCAAAGAGCGTGCACACTTCGCCCACGGTGACTTTCTTTCCGTTTTGGCAAGCATCACCAACTTTATCGCCATCCGAGTCTTCTTGTCCTGGATTATACACAAGTGGGCAGTTGTCTTTACTATCAGAAACGCCATCAAAATCATCGTCATAGTTTACCGGATCACTCTTGTCTCCCGTACAACTGCTTTCCACCCAGAATTTATCAATTGAGGAAAGAGGAGGAAGTGAAAGAGTTGTAATATTCGCGATGGCTTCTTTTCCGAGCGCATCTTTTACTGTGATTTTCATAATTCCTTCGCCAGATGCTGCTTTGGGAAATTTTATAAGATCGGAATTGGAATCCAGCGTGGGCGTCAGTCCTGTTGCGCCTGGACGGATAGCTTCTTCTACTGACGTAATAGTGTAGGCTTTTTTCCCTCCAGAAATAGAAATATTTGTTGGCGGATCGCCCACGAGCACTGTTTGTGCCGGTGGAGAAAGAGACAGGGGATTATAGAATCCACATTGACCATCTTCATACCAACATGTTCCTGTCGGTCCAGCTATGCATTTTCCCGTAGTGAGATCACACTGAGGCGCACACACTTGTTTTCCACCATCTCCGCCACAATACACTCCGTCTGGAAAGACAGGACAGTCTTCATTTTTCCCGCACTGAGCTCCGCATTTTCCTTTTTTGAAAGAACAGTCGTCAGGATTCGGAATACAAGCATTACTTACGCACTTTGGAGAACAACTTTTTGTGCCAACGCAATAATCGCGATTCGGGTCACACGGATATCGAGGATCTGTCGCACTGCACGCTGGGGCAGCAGTTATAGGAAGAGTAAGAGTGCAGAGTGGTGTTCCTTGATTTGGAGTGGGCGTTGCATCATCAAAGGGAGTAAGTGTATAGTTGTAATTCCCTGCTGGAGTATGGATAGGAAGTGTTAGAGTCCCATCTTTTCCAAAATACTTGCCTTCTATCGGCGGCAGCGGATCAGGTGGATCAACGGAAATTTTGGGACCCGCTATTTTAACTTTTGTCGTTTTCGCTCCAGTTGTCCACTGTAAAGTAGGAGGTTCATTTGTGTCATAATCAGGGCTCTGTCTTGCGGGTTTTAAGCTGAGGCAAGAATTTTCATTCGGATCACCCGCACAATGAACAGGATCTGGAGTACACTTATCTTCAACACATTGTGTTCCTGTACATTTTTGAGTGCAAGATTCGCCTTTGTTGTTGCAAACACTTCCAGTGCATGGTGAAGTTGCGCTACAAGTTCCTCCTGCTTTACATCGTGGATCTCCTGGCGCACTACAGCTTTTTTCAACACACCAATGAACATTGGCAATATCACTGGGCTTCATATCACAAAATTTTCCTCCGCTTCGGCAGTAAGTGTAGGGACAACCATCTTCTTTTACATCGCAAGAATCATTTGGATTTGATGTACAAGTTTTTCCACAAGTTTTATCCGAGTTACATACTCCAGAACAATATTCACGGCTTCCATTCACAATATTCCCGCAGTAGGACGGGCATTCAGAATTATTGCCGCTGGGGCATTGATCAACTTGTGGATCTTGTTGAGCTCGATTTATCACAAGATCTTTGAAGAAGGTATGCATCCTTGTTGTTCCATTGTATGTAGCCGTCACAACAACAGAGACCACATAGGTGCCATTGGCTAATTGAGAAACATTTATAGAGTCATTTCGAGCCTGTTCATAACGCC
The DNA here is from genome assembly GCA_016220175.1 of Candidatus Peregrinibacteria bacterium. Classification (NCBI taxonomy): domain Bacteria; phylum Candidatus Peregrinibacteriota; species Candidatus Peregrinibacteria bacterium. Next base: position 8,450 of record JACRHZ010000066.1, on the reverse strand, counting down.
CCTTCTCTCCAAAAGAAAAACTTGAACCTGATACACATGTTCCATTTTGACCGTCGCTTGTTATGTCAACATCTCCCAAATTACCACTTCCTACAACTTGTCCAGTTGCATTAAAAATTGCATAGCCAGGTTTCATTATCATTACAATTACAGCCCATCCCTGTGAGATAATGTACGCATCATTATTATGCGCGGCACATGAATTTTGTACAAACCCAGTAAAGCCATCAACAATATTAATATCCAAAAAATTTCCACTTCCATCCCATTCATTTGCTGTTGTGGCATCATAAAATTGTAGTAATCCTCCTGTCGGGGGGAAAAAAACTATATTGTCTGCAAACGATACGTTTGAAAAAATTCCCATCAAAAAAATCCCCAGAATTCCCACGAGAATCATATTTCCCCAAGATCGGTGTTTTTTGTTGTGAGATAGCAAGAACATGCTGAGGAGTTTACTCCGAAAAAATCTTACAAAAATTCTGTATATTTTACCATTTTTTCGGATTTTTTTCGCTGGTTTGTCCTTGACGAATGGGGAAAAATAGGACAAGGAGAAATTGGGCTTATATTCTCCCTACCTTTTTTTGTCACCCCGGACTTGATCCGGGGTCTCAAACACAACCAATAATAAAGAAATACCTGAAAATAACGCTTTTGTTTTTTCTTCACTCTTGGTGACAATTGAGATCCCGCGTCAAGCGCGGGATGACAAAGGGAGGGAGGAGAATGGATCTCATACTCTTTTTACTCAGCGTATTTTCTGAGCGCAAAGATAGCATCAATGAGATCAACTTGACGATTTCCATTAAAATCAGAACGTTTTATCTGCTGTTCTGAAGCTTGAATTTCGCTATTTACTATTTTGAGCATCATCGAAATATCAGCTTTGTCAAGGAATCCATTTCCACTCACATCTCCAGAAGGACGCATTCCGAGATAGGTGGTATATACTTTGGAAATAGTATTTCCGGAATTGGTATCTATCTTTACGAGGAAAGTAAATGGTCCATCTTGCATGTCCGCAAACACGGGAATGTAGATCGGAAGTTTAATGAGAGCAGAATTTATTCCTTCTGTCACTTCTGAAGCCTTATCATCTTCAATAATGGTAAATGAATTCTGCGCGGCTGGAATTTCTTCAGGCGTTCCAAACATTCCTTCGTACAGGAATGCATGAATTTTCCCAAGTTCTGAAATTCCATTTTCGCTGAAGACATCAATATACAAATCCGTATGAGTATTTCTGGAAATTTCTGGATTTCCGATCGTGTAAATATTCCTAATTTCAGGGAGTTTTTCCACCACAATAATTCGAATGGGAGCATTCATTGGAGAACGAATATCGCCACTTGTTTGAGAAATATGCGCAAAAATGAGCGCTTCCGTTTGAGCTCGATTTTCGCGCTTATTAATCTCGAGAAGTGAACCATTCACCACGCCAATTTGATCAAACCCCGTCCATGTCACTTTTTCCGAAACATCGCCCTTTTCTCCACCTTTATATGTCGCTTCTGCTTTGAGTTGACAGTATTCTCCAATTTTTTTCTGGAGTCCGCTGCATGGAGAACTAATCGCAATAGAGTCAATTTCTCCTGGATCTACGGCTGAAATTTCGATGGAATTTGAAGAAACACTTCCTGCTCCAGCATTTTCTGGATCAATGGCTCGAGTTGCGCTTATGGTCGCAACGCCTGCTTTTGTAATCACCATGTCACTCATACCTGTAATCGCACCAGCAAGAGCAGAAATACCGTTCCATGTGACTTGATCAGAAATATCACGTTCGCCGCTCGCAAATGTTCCCATTGCCCTCAGCGTACAGACATCTCCAATGATTTTTATACCACTGCAATTTGAAGAAACAGTAATTGATTTCAAAATTCCCGGATTTATTACGGTGATCGTAATACTGTCAGATGAAGTTGAAGAAATACTTCCTCCTGAAGAATCTTTTGGATTCACGACAAGCGTTGCATGAATAACGGCAGTTCCTGCTTTTCCTGTCGTAAGGACGCCATTTTCACCGAGTTTTCCTTTATCGCCAAGAACCGCTTCATGTCCGATCCACGTAACCAAATTCGAAATATCATAGGAAGTTCCATCTTCATAGATTCCTGATGCCTGAAGTACGCAGACGGTTCCAATTGGTACTTCTTTTCCATCGCAATTTGGTGACGAAACAGTGATTGAGGTAATTCTTGTCGGATCAACTGCGGTAATAACGACAGACGTTTCTGAGGAAACTCCATCTCCTCTATTTTTGTAGATGACATCTGCAATGCTGTTAGTATCATCTCCCGAAATTCCCGGATTTCCATCAAAAATGGAAAATGGCATATATGCGGTAATCGTCGCAATACCGCGTTTTGTAATTTCCAAAATACCATTTTTCGGATCTCCAGCCTTTGTTCCAAGAAGTTTTCCGATGGTTTGATATCCGAGGAATTCCACGATATTCGAAAGATCGTGAAGAGTTCCATCTGCAAATTTTCCATTGGCTTTTAACGTACAATCATCTCCCACAGATTTTGTTTTTGTGTCACATTCAGAAGAAATTTCAAGGGAAGAAAGTCTTCCCGGATCCTTAATTTCAAATCGAATCGGTTCATCATCATTTCGGACATATACGGCATCTGGATCTTCGGGATCGTCTGAAATAAGAAGCGATGCGGAGATGTCGACGTATCTCGGCGTGTCACTTGTGAGTGGTGCGGGAAGAATAAAAATATCAGATCTTCCATCTGGCTTTCCGTTCGTGTCTCCATCGAGAAACACTCCCGCTCCTTTGGTTCCATCCCAAAATACTTCTCGAGAAACATCCTGAGAACTTCCATCATCAAATGTTACCGTAGCTACAAGTGTGCAAATTTCTCCAACGAGAGCAGCATTGTTTCCGGTTCTTTTATCGCAAGTGGAATCAATGGTAAAGGTTTTATAATTTGCAAGATTCGGGCGAGCATACACGACAATAGTTACCTCGATTGATTGTTCGAGAGAATCCCTAATCGTTATTTTCATTTCTCCTGTTCCAATGGCAGGAGACGGGAATGAGATCGTGGCATCATCGGCATTAAGAGTCGGTCTCAGCCCAGTACTTCCAGATTTTGGAGTTTCTTCCACGGAAGTAATGCTGTACCCAGGTGTTCCTCCAGATATGACGATATCAGTTGGTTTTGTTCCAAAAAGAATGGTTTGAGCTGGAATATTTACGGAAAGCGCTTCTGGCACGTTGCAAAATCCAGATTCAGTGTGACAGTCTGTTGTTCCCGCAACACATTGCCCTTTTGTTGCTGTTTCTGTGGAGCATATCGGCGTGCAGACTTCATGGTTTGCATTACAGAACACTTCCTTCGAATTTTGGCAGTCAGAGTTGAGTGAACACTGCGCTCCGCATCGTCCTTTCACAGACGAGCAATTTGTAGAAACGGCGCATTTGTTTTCCGTTGTACATAGAGTGTCACAACTCTGAGATCCGACGCAGGCATACGTTCCGCACTTTTCCACTCTGTTGTCTTCCGTACACTGAGGCGTAGGAATGACTTTAAGCAAAGGATCGATGGTTCGAGATTCGCCTATAATACCATCTGGTCCGTAAGGAGTAATGGAATAGGTGTATGTTCCGGGAGAAAGAGGTCCGTCTAATTCTAACTGCCCAGAAGATCCTGTTTGAATGGGATTTGTAATATTTTCTCCAAGTATTTGAACATACTCGGTAAACTGAGAAGATTGCCAGATGAGATTTGGATTTTCTATGGTATAATACTCTGTCTTTGAAGGGAAGAAAGATATAGACTCCGGAATCGGATTATATTTCGTAGCTCCGAAGTTAATATCATAATTATCCCAACCACTGGAACCATTGCTAGAATCGGTAACATTTCCAGCTGTGTCCATCGTCCAAAACGAGATATCATTAATACGAGCGAAATCGCCGAAATTAGTTCGAGGACGAACAGTAAAAGTCACTGTGCGTTGTCCCTGAGAAGTGACGGAAGTGGAACACCCAACGAGATCAATAAAATCTTTTCCAAATCCGCCACTGGTAGTGCCATTGTATTTATCAGCTTTTCCAGTTCCACACGGGAATTGATCGGTGGAATCAGAGCCAAAAGTGTAAGTACTTCCCTCATTCCAGGCGAAGTATCCTCGGCGATTTGAAGAATTACTTCCTTGGTAATTAATAAGAGTTCTCATATTTTGAATACCACTTCCCATGTCTGTTGCCTTTGCGGTGATCGTATATGAAGTGACTCCATCAATTCTCAAATAGTTATTTGCTATTGTTGTTATTGAGAGAGCGTCTTTTGAGGGAGGAGTTCCATCGCTTCCGAAGTTGATATCATAATTTTGCCAATCCAGTACATTTCCGGCGGTATCCGTCGTCCAAAGTGAAATATCATTAATACGAGCGAAATCACCAAAGTTACTTCGAGGACGAACAGTAAAAGTCACTGTGCGTTGCCCCTGAGAAGTGACGGAAGTAGAACACCCCACGAGATCAATAAAATCTTTTCCAAATCCGCCATTGGTAGTGCCATTGTATTTATCAACCTTTCCAGTTCCACACGGAAGCTGATCTGTAGAATTAGGATCAAAAGTGTAAGTAGTTCCCTCATTCCAAGCAAAGTAACCTCGGCGATTTGAAGAATTACTTCCTTGGTAATTGATAAGGACGCGTATATTTTGCATACCAGTTGTGCCGTTCGCTACAGCAGCGGTGATTTGGTATGTTTTTACGCCATCAATTTTCCAAAAATTTTCTTCTGAAGTTCGAATGGTACGATAACTCACATTTACGGTATTTGTTGCAGAATTATTTGCCGAATTGAGATCTATTGGAGTATTAGGTTCGAGGACAAGAGTAAATTGGGCAGATCCAGAAGTTCCGGTATCACGCGCGAGCGTTTGGTATGTTATTACCGTACTCGCTCCCACTCCCAAATTTGTAAAATCGCAGAATATGGCAGCAGTAATTATCTCACAATTTGCAGGAACTGTTGTCGAATCAACGGCAAAAAGGGTTTCATTATAAGAGTCAGAGAGAGAGAAGGTCTCTGCAATATCTGGACCATTATTTTTTATAGTAAGTGTATGTTCAACTGTTTCTCCGGGAACAACGGCCGATTTGTCCACAGTTCTCGTAACGGAGAGATCTGCGGCTGGCTCAATATCAACAGAAGTGCTGTCATTACCATATTCCACATGGTTTGAATGATATACGATAATTGTGCTGTCCGGAGATCCTGATTTTATCGCTCGCATTGTAATTCCGAAACTTAATGTCGCATCCTGAGCAAGTGGACCATTCGCACAATCAACTTTCGAGCCTTGGACGACTCTACAGGATCCTGCAGTGGCAGTAACAAATTGGAGATGTGTTGCATCAAAGCTAAAAATTATACCTACGGTATCAAGTGGTCCATCACTCTTGTTTTTAATATTTATCGTGTAGGTCGTAGTTTCACCATTATTGATCGCGGAAGGATTTGCTGCCATATCGTAGGCAAGATCGACCGTATATCCATATCCAAAAGCATCATTTTTAGGGAAAAGGGAAAATCCTGTTCCGATGAGCAACAACAGGAAAATCCCGAAAATGAGTCCTGTTTGGGTGTATTTTTCACGGAGCCGTTTCAAATATTGAAGATGGAACAACGGGAAAGAAGTTATCTTTGGAGAAGAATGTGTCAATGTATCAGGGAATTATACACTATTTTAGGTTATTTTGAAAGCCCAAATTGCGATTTTTGTTCGTCCGTGCGATACTCGTGCAGATTTTTTAGAGAAGTTCCTCATAGAAGAAGTTACGCCATGAGGCGTGACCCGCACGATAATTCAAAATTTAAAATTCATAATTCAAAATTTCTTTTGTGCCAGCTGTCGTCGCCATTATCGGTCGTCCAAATGTCGGAAAATCCACACTTTTTAATCGTATTCTTGGGGAAAGAATTGCGATTGAAAGTCCAGTTTCTGGAACTACGCGTGATCCCGTAACCGCTCTGTATCGCGGGAAAAAAGTGGATATGTTTTTTATCGATACAGGAGGACTTGAGTTTGGAAGAGAAAAGAGAAAAGAGAAAAAAGAAAAAAGATCGGAGAATCACGGAGGAGGTTCAATAGAAGAAGATGTGCAATTGCAGGCAAGAATGGCGATAGCAGAAGCTGATCTCATTATTTTCTGTGTGGATACCAAAGCGCCAGTTACCCCAGGAGATGAAGAAGTGGTTCGGCTTCTTCGGAAAAAGTCGGGTGATAAGCCAGTACTCCTTGTCGGAACAAAATATGAGGGAAAAACTCAGCAAACGGATGAAATGGATCTTCTTTCTTTTGGCATTGGCGAAACTGATCCTTTCCTCATTTCTGCAATTCATAATTCTGGAATTGATGAGCTCCTTGATGCTTCGGAAAAGATTCTCAAGAAAAATGGATTTCGCAAAGATCCGAAAAAAGATGATGAGATTATCAGCATTGCTGTTATCGGAAGACCGAATGTGGGAAAATCTTCACTCGTGAACAAACTCACAAATACCCAAAAACTCATTGTTTCCGATATTGCCGGAACTACTCGAGATTCGGTTGATATTGAAATGGTCCACGAAGGAACGACTTTCCGTCTCATCGATACCGCAGGACTTCGCCGGAGAGCAAAAGTGGAAGAATATATTGAAAAATATTCCGTGATGAGAGCGCTTGCGAGTCTTCAGAGATCAGACGTCACGCTTCTGCTCCTCGATGCGGAAGAAGGCGTTACGCATCAAGATAAATATATTATTGAACAAGTTCTCGAAGCCCGAACAGGGCTTGTACTCGTCGTAAATAAATGGGATTTACGCGATTCTGGTGAAGAAGCTCAAAAAATATTCCTCCATCATCTCAAAGGAGAACTCTCATTTCTCCCGTGGGCGCCGGCAATTTTCACTTCCGCTCTTACAGGAAAAAATGTGCAGAAAATTTTTATGATCTCTCAAGAAATTTTTGCGGAACGGAAAAAAAGGATTCCCACACCAGAATTTAATGCGTTTCTCCAGGAAGTTCAGCATATTCACGCCATGGCGGGAATGAGGAATACTCATCCTCGGATCAAATATGGAGCGCAAATTGGTATTTCTCCACCACACTTTATTTTCAAAGGATCTCGGCTCGACGATATACATTTTTCATCAAGGAGATATTTGGAAAATCGTATTCGTGACACGTTCGGATTTATCGGAACGCCAGTGCAAATCGAAATGACCACGCAGGAAAATCCGTATGCAAGCACAAAGCACAAAGTACAAAGTACAAAACATAAGTGATATCCACTGTATTTTGTATTTTGTACTTTTACGCGTAGAACTGCTCTCGTGCTCTTTTTTCCCGAAACATAGCTCTTTTGAGCGCTTTCTTTCGAATTACGCGTTTTTTTGGCGAATGAGCCCAATATCTTTTTTCTCGAAGATCTTGAAGAATTCGGGCATTTTGGACTTGCTTTTTGAAGCGCTTAATAAGCCTTTCATTAGTTTCGCCTTCCCTTCTAACCGCATAAATAGCCATAGGAATTGCTAAGAGCTTGGGGATTATTACAAAAGTGAATGGGAAAGGCAAGGGGAATCAATTACGAATGATCAATTACAAATTACGAATGAAAAAATCCCTCATCACCGTGCGGGTCACGCCTCCTGGCGTGACTGGGTTCCTGCGAGTACCATGAATCGAAAACTTCCTATTATGACTTACAAGAGAGCTTCGAGGTTATCTCTGGGGAGATGACTCTCACGCAATTTCAAAATTAAGAATTGATTCTCAATAATTTCCCTGCCTCCTCAAAAATTTCTGGGAGCTTTTCTATTTCACTTTCCGAAAATCTCGAAAGTACAAAATCTGCTGTTTCCGTAAATTTTCCTATCTCTTCATTTGCAATTCCAATTTTCATGCGCTGAATTTCTTTAGTTCCGAAAACTCGAATCACATCTTCCACCCCTTTTTGTCCGCCAGAACTTCCTTTTTCTCGATAGCGTACCGTTCCGAATGGAATATCTTTGTCATCGTGACAGAGGAGAATATTTTTCAGGGGAATTTTGTAGAACTTCTGAACAGCACTCACCGATTTTCCCGAGAGATTCATAAATGTTGAAGGTCTCAAAAAAATAAATTTTTCATCGTGATGAGTTCCTTCACTTATCTCCCCAAAAAATTTTGGCTGATCTTCCCACTCGGGAAATCCCCATTCTTTTCGAAGATATTCACCGAAAAGAAATCCCGCGTTGTGGCGAGTCGATTCATACTTCTTTCCGATGTTTCCGAGAAAGACGATGAGCTTCATAGTCAATTACGAATTACGAATGGCTTTGTTGCACAAATCATAATATAGAGACTCAGGAAAGAGCAATTTTCTTTTTCTAAGGTTTTCATACTATTTTGTAACTTTTTGGCATTCCGAGAGCAGTCATACTATTCAAAGCAGAACA
>JACRHZ010000065.1 GCA_016220175.1 Candidatus Peregrinibacteria bacterium | reverse complement strand
TTTTCTCCTTGTATCACATCAAACCACTGCAGAATTCCTTCAGGAAGAAAAAGCTGAAGAAATTCTTGTTCTTGAATATTCATACCTCCAAAAAAAATCCTCCCCCATTCTACATCAGTCCAGCAAATTATTGCCTGATCCAAAACGTGCAGGTTGTGTTTTTTCGTGGAATATAGCAAAATTTGCTTGTGTTTATGAATATATTATGGTTTTAATATAGCATTATTTTTTTCTTAATTTTTATATGGCTCAACGCAACTGGATAAGAAGCTTTAATAATCATACAGTTCGACCAAGATATGGATATGAAAGTAGTACTGCCGATTTGAATAGAAATGGCAACGATGTTCAAACCAAGGGAGACCTGGTTATTCGTGGACTCAAAAACCCAAAGCAGGGTGTTACTGTTTCTGACGCCGACGGGAAACTTTTGGCAAAGATTGATTATCAACACGGGTCTCGAGCTGGGTTTGTAATCAATTCATGTTCACTCCCGAGTACAAAAGGGATAGTGTTCGGATCTTCAGATGAAGCTATTCGTTTTCTCGAAAGGAGAAGAGAAGACGAAAAAGAAGCTAAAAAACTAGATCCAGGAATAACAGATGGATTACGAGCACAAGTTGTGGAAATTGCTGTAGGTCGTAATGGAGATGGTGCTTCTGGAAATGACAGTATCAGCGGAATAATTGCTCAAAGCAAAGATGCTGCGGCTACTGCCTTGGATGCCGTCGATTCATCATCTCCAGACGAAGCGACAGGTGGTGGAAAACAAGATAAGGATAAGCCTGCTGAAGTTTCTCAAAAACCTCATGGTAAGGAAATCAAGACAGCAAATGGCCACACTCTCACTGTTATGCCATTAAAAAATAAAGGTGAATGGTGCGTGGTCTCTCCCGATGAAAAAACTCAATTCGTTTTGAAAAGAGTTCAAAATGAACGAGGAGATGAAAAGATTGCCATTTTCGGACCGAATGCGGATTCAGAAGAATTAGGAAGAGAAGATAATCCCGCTGCTGCACATGTCTTTTGCGGACGTCGGTATGATGGAACAATGCCCCAATTGGCTTTCTCAGAAAAAAAAGTGCGGGATTCCGAACAAGTAGGCGAAACAAAAAGAACTATTGATGTCCGTGGAAAAACATATGATGTGACTGCGGAAGAAGTACTCGATGCAAGTGGCGAAAAGAGATGGAGTGTGTCAACTTTGAAGAATACGAAAAATGGGCGCCATGCGGTAAAATATTTGATTATCACAGAAAGAGCACGTGGAAATTTTCAGATAACTCCATATGGTGATCATCCCAATAACTTGCTCAAACGACACTGCGATGACTTGGGAAATTTTGGACAAAATTTCGAAGGCGCAATAACTGCTGCAAGAGAAATTCTTGAACATTTTACCGAAGATACGTCGGATGGTATTCCTATCGGGAAGAGTAGTCGTGAACGATGGGGGTATTAAATGTTTCAGACTGACATTTCATACGGAAACCTCGACAGCACCACATTTCCCGTTTTCTTCACTACCATCAAATCCTCAATTCTTATCCCAAATTCTCCGGGAAAATAGAGTCCAGGCTCCGCTGTGACGACCATATTTTCTTGGAATTTGTCGAAGGATTTTGACGAAAGAGAAGGGGATTCGTGCACTTCAATCCCAACTCCATGACCAAAGGAATGACCAAAATATTTTGCGTCTTTTCCAAAAACTTCTCGTGCTTTCAGATCTGGAGAGGAACATTTCTTCCCCGGACGAATAAGCTTCATCCCTTCTTCCTGAGCTTTTTTTACAAGCTGAAAAGTTTTGAGCCATTTTTCCGTTTGTTTTCCAAAAAAGAATGATCGCGTCATGTCCGAGCAATATCTCTTGTACTTCACTCCGCAATCAAAAAGAATCGGCGAATTTTTCGTAAGTTTCGCATCGCCCGTTTCATGGTGCGGAGTTGCTGAATTTTTTCCAAACGCCACGATTGTCGGAAATGAGAGAGAATCTGCGCTGAGTTCTTCACGGGCGATTTTCTCAAAAATCCACGCGAGCTTTTTTTCCGTAATACCAATTTTGAGATATGACAATGTTTTTTCTAATGATGTGTCGGCAATCTTCGCGGCTTTTTGGATGAGCTGAATTTCTTCTTCAGATTTCTGCTGTCGAAGTTGTTCCACAACGTGCACAGTTTTATGGAGAGACAAGGCATGCCTTGTCTCTACGGTTCTAAATACTTTTTTCAATTTTGCAAGTTGTTCAACAGAAACATGAGATGCTTCATATCCAAGATGATGAATTCGATATTTTTTTGCGAGTTTTTGCCAAAAATCCTTTTCCTGATCGATTTCTTGGTAGAGACAAGGCATTGCCTTGTCTCTACGGTTTTTAAGAAGATTCTTCGCTCGTTCCGAATATCTCGAATCACTGATCAGAATAGTATTTTTTCGAGTTATGAGAAGTCGACCAAAAGATCCCCAAAATCCGGTGAGATAGCCAATATTTGTCAAGTTGGCTACAAGGAGAGCATCAAGTTTTTGTCTTGGTTGTAAGAAAAATTTTTTTTTCCGAAGATTTGAAATTCGTAATTCGTAATTCGTCATGGCTTTGTTGCACAAATAAATTGTACGGGAATAGGAGTATGTCTAAGATGAGGAGGAACAATAACCTCTTTCAAAATGAAAAAGAAATCCTCACTTAGACAGAGATATCGTATCGCAAATTGGAAAGAGTACAATAGG
>JACRHZ010000064.1 GCA_016220175.1 Candidatus Peregrinibacteria bacterium | reverse complement strand
TGGCTTTCCAGCCTTTCGATTCTCAATTATCCATATGAGATTTCTACTTTTGTAGATAGTGGAGAAAAAAATCGAAGGAGAAGCAGCTCAATTATCCATATGAGATTTCTACTTTTGTAGATATTCTGGTTGCCATCCTTGCATTTTTTTGCTAAGCTCACATGGCGCTTAATTTCAAAGTAGCGTTTTTTCTGTGTTTTTTTCTTTTGTGAAATGGTCGATGTAATTCGTGTGGAAGGCGCTAGAATGCATAATCTGAAAAATATTACCGTACAGATTCCGCGGAGTAAACTCGTGGTTATTACGGGCGTGTCTGGTTCTGGAAAATCTTCTCTCGCATTTGACACTATTTATGCTGAGGGACAGAGGCGGTATGTGGAAAGCCTTTCCACGTATGCCCGCCAGTTTTTGGGACTTATGGAAAAACCAGATGTTGATGTCATTGAAGGACTTTCGCCGGCAATTTCTATCGATCAAAAAACCGCATCAAGAAATCCACGATCAACAGTAGGAACCGTGACGGAAATTTATGATTATCTTCGTCTCCTTTTTGCAAAAATTGGAAGACCGCATTGTCCCGTGTGCGCTCTTCCTGTTCAGAGACAAAGCGTCTCGCAAGTAATAGATGAAATTGGAAAAATGAAGGAGGGAACCAAAGTTATGATCTTGGCACCAGTGATACGAGGTCGAAAAGGTGAACACTCAAAAGTGCTCGAAAAAATTCAAAAAGATGGATTTATTCGTATTCGGGTGGATGGAGTTGTCTATTCTATCGCCGATAAAATCTCCATTGATCCGAAAAAATCTCATTCCATCGAAGCGGTAGTAGATCGTCTTGTCGTGAAAAACTTTGAAAAAACATATCAAACCCTTTCGAGTGGAGAAAAAGTGGAAGAGCCAAATCCTGATCGAACAAGACTTGCAGATTCCATTGAACTCGGAGTGAAATATGGGAATGGAATTCTTGAGGTAATGAATGTGGACACGGGTGAAATGGAAATGTATTCTGAAAAATTTGCGTGTCCCGAACATGGATCTACTCTTTCAGAGATTGAACCGAGAAATTTCTCATTCAATTCTCCATATGGAGCGTGTCCTGACTGCCATGGTCTTGGAAGTCGTCTCGTGGTGAAGAAAGATCTTGTTTTTGGAAATCCAAAGCTCACTATTGCCGAAGGAGCTATAATGCCATGGGCAACAACAACGTCTGGCATGTCGTGGTACTTGAAAATTCTCGAAAAAGTTGGAATGAATTATGGATTTAGCCTCGATATTCCCGTAGAAAAACTAACCCCGGAACAAGTAGATATCATCCTCAGCGGAACAGGAGATGAAGAATATGACATCAAAATGGATTCACGAAAGTTTTCCGGTGAATTTTCTACAAAATATGAAGGAGTGGCGAAAAATTTGGAGAGAAGATTTCAGGAAACGGAGAGCGAACTTTCGAGGAAGCAAATTGAAAAGTTTATGGAAGAAGAGCTCTGTCCTACTTGCAAAGGACAACGCCTTCGCCCAGAGGTCCTTAGTGTACTTGTTGGAGAGAAAAATATTATTGCTGCTACTCAGTTTTCCATTTCTGAGGCGCATGAATTTTTTCAAGAACTTCCGAGTCTTCTTACGGAAAGAGAGCAAAAAATCGCCCATCTTATTCTTCAAGAAATCATATCGCGACTTCATTTTTTGGAACACGTGGGACTTTCATATCTCACCCTGAGTCGCTCAGCGAATACACTTTCTGGTGGAGAAGCTCAGCGCATTCGGCTCGCAACTCAGATCGGATCAAAACTCCAGGGAGTTCTTTATGTGCTTGACGAACCTTCTATTGGTCTCCATCAGCGTGATAACAAGAGACTTATTGAAACCATGCGTGATTTGCAGCGCCTCGGAAATACTGTGCTCGTCGTCGAACATGACGAAGACACGATGAATGCGGCAGACCATATTTTGGAGATTGGTCCCGGGGCAGGAAAATATGGTGGACAAGTCGTTGCAGAAGGAACTCCCGAGGAAATTAAGAGAAATCCAAATTCTGGTACTGGAAAATATTTATCAGGAGAAAAATCAATTCCTATTCCATCTGAACGAAGAAAAGGAAATGGGAAATCGCTCAAAATCATAGGTGCCAGGGAGAATAATCTTCACAATATTGATGTGGAAATCCCACTGGGAAAATTTGTTGGAGTAACCGGAGTTTCTGGCTCTGGGAAATCTTCACTGGTGAATAAAATTCTCGGTCCGTCTCTTGCAAATCAATTGAACAGAGCTCAGAAAAAAATGGGGAATCATGATGACATCCTCGGAGTGAACCATCTCGACAAAGTCATCATTATCGACCAAAGTCCGATTGGGAGAACTCCACGTTCAAATCCAGCAACATACACTGGAGTTTTTGGTGATATTCGTGAACTTTTTAGCTCAAGTCCTGAAGCAAAACTCAGGGGGTATAAAGCGGGAAGATTTTCCTTTAATGTAAAAGGCGGCCGATGTGAAGCCTGCCAAGGAGATGGTATCGTCAAAATTGAAATGCATTTTCTGCCAGATATTTATGTTCCGTGCGAAGTGTGTCATGGAAAAAGATATAATTCCGAAGCACTTGAAATTACATGGCGCGGAAAAAATATTGCCGATGTTCTCGATATGACTGTCTCTGAGGCTCTTGAATACTTTGTAAAAATTCCATCACTCAAAAATAAATTGCAAACACTGGAAGATGTGGGACTTGGATACATTCATTTAGGGCAGAGCGCTCCTACTCTTTCAGGAGGGGAAGCTCAGCGCGTAAAATTGGCTACAGAACTTTCAAAGCGAAGTACGGGGAAAACTTTTTTCATTCTCGACGAACCGACAACGGGGCTTCATTTTGAGGATGTGCAAAAACTCCTCGATGTTCTGAATGCTCTCGTAAACAAGGGCAATACTGTACTCGTCATCGAACATAATTTGGATGTGGTGAAGAGTTGTGATTACGTGATCGATCTCGGACCGGATGGCGGAGAAAACGGTGGATATGTGGTGGCCACTGGATCTCCTGAAGAAGTGGCGAAATCAGAAAAATCATATACCGGACAGTTTTTACGAAAATATTTCCAGTAAAAATTTATTTTTTTGACTGAAATAAAAATCTGCGTTATCCTTATCCTCCCACTAAAAACTTGTTTCTGTCTCCATGAAATTTAATACACTTTTCTCGAGGAAATTTCTAAAACTCTTCTTATGAAAACATCTCGAAAAATTGGAATTCCGATTATAATTCTGGGCATCCTCTTGGCCGGCTGGTATTTTTTGTTTTCGACGGAAGTCCAGCCATCATATAAATTCATTGCTGCTGAACGAAAAAACTTGCTTCAAGAAGTGAGTGTAACCGGCAAGGTGCAGGCTATTACTCAAGTAGATCTTGCGTTTGAAAGAGGTGGGAAAATAGACCGAGTTTCGGCTAAAATCGGCGATACGGTTTCTCAGGGAAAAGAACTTCTTCGCCTTCAGTATTCAGAATACACTGCTGAGCTCGAGCAAAAAAAAGCGGCTGTGGAGAGAGAGGAAGCAAAATTGGAAACCCAAAAGGCGGTGATTCAAAGTGAAAATGCCCGCCTTGCTCAGACTGAGGCAGCTCTTGAAGCTGAGCAATCACTCCTTCAAGAACTTCAAAAAGGCGTAAGACCAGAAGAGACCCGAGTCGTGGAAATAAAAGTAGAAAATGCGAAAGTTGCTATTTTTGATGCTCAAACTGAGTTTCAAAACACAAAAAAAAAAGCGGAAAGAGATATGGAATCACTCCTCAATGAAAGTGTCGATATTTTTTCTTCCCTCAAAACTACTACTGATAAAATTTTTAGCCAGCGGCTTCAGGATATTATTAACCCCATCCGAAATTCTCTCAAAACCGCGTGCAAACTTCAAATTACCAGTGTAAATCCTGGGAACATTGAGAGTCAATGCGAGGGCGCTCTTTCCGCGTCCGAATCTCTTCAGAGAATTATTGACGCCCTTCCAAGTGTGAGAACTTCCGTGAATATTCTCGAATCTCTTTCTTCCGCGAAGAAAGAACTGCTCGTGATTCGCTCATTTCTTGAATCTCTCCTCAAGGTGGTAAACAGCACTTTAAAACTGGAAGAAGGGAGTACAACCATTTCTGACACTCAGCTCACCACATTCAAAACTTCTGTAACGAGTTCACAGTCGGAAATTGAAACCGCCATTGAGGAAGTAACGGCGAAAATGGAAAGCATCGAAGATCAGACAGTACTGAATAAAAATTCGATTGATACCGCTCAAAATAAACTCAACATAGCGGAAAGCACGCTTTCAAGTGCAGAATCCGAACTGGAACTCTCTCGAGCAAAAACCATAGAAGAACGAATCACTGCAGAAGAGGCGAAAGTCCATCAAGCAGAAGCAAATTTAGCAGCTCAAAAGGCTCAGGTAGAGCAAGCGGAGGCGAATTTAAACCTTCAAGAGGCACAAGTAAAAGCATCTAAAGCTGATGTGCAAAATGTTCAGGCGCAAATTGCAAAAGCAATTTTAAAGTCTCCTATAGATGGAATTGTGACAAAACAAGATGCCAAAATCGGTGAAATTGTCGGGGCGAATATTCCTCTTATCACCGTTATTTCTCATGGAAATTTTGAAATTGAATGCAATCTCCCAGAAGTTGATATCGCCAAAATTTCGCTCGGACAGGAAGCTAAAGTAACTCTTGATGCATACGGAAGCGATGTAGAATTCTCTGCAACAATTATTGCCATTGATCCAGCGGAAACTGTTATTGAAGGAGTTTCGACATATAAAGTCCGCCTTCAGTTTTCAAAACCTGACGAGCGGATAAAATCTGGAATGACGGCGAATATCGATGTTGTTACCGCTTCACGAGAAAATGTTCTTGTCGTTCCCCAACGAGCGGTCTTTACGAAAGACAAGGCGAAATTTCTCCAAATCCTCGTTCCAGCGTCGCCTTCAAATTCATCTTCCCCCACACAGGAAATTCTCGAAGAACGTGAAGTTGTCGTTGGACTCAAGGGATCTGATGGTTCTGTAGAAATACTCGAAGGGCTGAGGGAGGGAGAAAAGGTGGTAACATCTCTTGAATAAAGGAAACTCTAAAACATGTCACTTCTTAAAGTTCAAAATCTCGGGAAAGAATACGATTCTGATGGGATCAAAACTCCTGTTCTTTTTGATATGAACTTCTCGATAGAAGAGGGCGAATTCGTCGCCATTATGGGACCTTCTGGATCTGGAAAATCAACACTTCTCCATATTCTTGGTTTTCTGGATGCCCACACCTCTGGAGTATATATGTTTAACGAAAAATCGTTTCAGGATTACTCGGAAGAAGAGATCGCTCTTATTCGAAATCGAGAAATGGGATTTGTTTTTCAGGCTTTTAATCTTCTTCCCCGCACAACTGTATACGACAATGTCCTCCTTCCACTTCTCTATTCCGATCGTCCTCAAAAAGAATGGGATGCTCTTATAAAGAATGCGGTTGCGGCGGTAGGACTCGAACATCGCACTCATTTTGAAACTTCCAAACTTTCGGGAGGAGAACGGCAACGAGTAGCTATTGCACGCGCACTTGTCAATAATCCTCGAGTGATATTTGCTGATGAACCAACTGGAAATCTTGACTCCATTTCGGGTGGAGCCATTATGAAAATCTTTCAGGATTTGAACGAGAAGGAAGGTCATACCATTGTACTTATCACTCACGAGACGACAACCGCTGAATTTGCGAGAAGAACTCTTCATATTTTAGATGGAAGAATTCACAGTGACCAAAAAAATCTGTATTACAAAGACGCTCATAGAGGATATTCAAAATAGTATTTTTTTCCGAAATTTTTCAGCGATAACAAGAATATGAAATTACGATTTCTTTTGAAAACAGCATTCGGGGGAGTCAGGACAAATAAGGCACGATCTGCGCTTACCATTCTCGGAATTGTCATTGGAGTTACGGCAATCATCATGATTATGTCGATTGGAGAAGGCGCTCAGGAACTTATTCTTGGTCAAATTCGTGGAATCGGGTCACGAACAATTATCGTGGAACCAGGACGAGAACCTCAGGGACCTTCTGATATTGCTCAGATTTTTACCGATTCTCTCAAAGATCGCGAAGTTTTGGCAATTTCAAATCCAGGAAATGTCATGGGAAAAAACCAAGTGGTTCCCAATGTTATCGCGCCTTCTTCATTGTCATTTGAAAATGAAACGAAGCGGGTGAATGTTATTGGAACCTCAAACTTATGGATGGAAGTTATGAGCATCGCACCATCTGAAGGAGGTATTTTTTTCCGAGGAAGATATCAAACAAGCAGGAGCAGTGGTAATTATCGGCTCTAAAGTGAAAGAAGATCTCTTTGGATTTTCTGATGCTCTTGGGAAAAAAATTAAAGTGAAAAACAAAACCTTTCGAGTCATCGGTATACTTCCCAAAAAGGGACAGGTGATGATTTTTAATCTTGATGATCTTGCCATTGTTCCGTATTTGACGGCGCAAAAATACCTTACGGGAAACGATCACTATAATTCTATTCTAGTATAATTTCCAATAAATAATTTCATGTATAGTGTCTCTGTAGTTTTTGGTCAGCATCTTGCTTTGTGAATTTCCATTGAATTGTTGATAGACTTTGATTGCGTTGTTTTTGCCAGGCAGATAACTCCTTTTTGAGA
>JACRHZ010000063.1 GCA_016220175.1 Candidatus Peregrinibacteria bacterium | reverse complement strand
GTATTCATAGGAAACCAGCAAAAAATATGCCAATTATCCCTGAATTTCCCTGAAATCGAAAAATGTTAAAAATCTCAAAACCACAGTCTAAAACAATCACTTTAAGCTATTAACCTTTTCTTAACCGCCCACTACTGATTTAAAATTTAAAATTTCTTTATGCTTCCCGCTCCGCAATTAAGCACCGATCTTTCTGAAGAATATATTTCTTTCTTAGAAATTTTTAGTAAATCCTGTCGGCGAAGTATTATTAGCATGCTCAAAAATTCACAAAGTGGTCATCCCGGAGGATCTCTTTCCTCAATCGATTATCTCTCACTTCTCTATACTGCCATCATTGCGCAAACAGGAGAAAAAGTGGTTGTTTCCAATGGACATATTTCTCCTGCGGTATACGCCGTACTTGCCGAAATGGGATGGATTCCTCAGAAAGAAGTTATTCAGCGATTCCGAAAAGTGGGAAGTCCGTACGAAGGACATATTTCGAGACACGTTCCGGGAGTTTGGTATGGAACCGGTCCGTTAGGAATTGGAGTTTCTGTCGCTGCCGGATTTGCATTCTCAGAAAAACTTCAGGGGAAAAAAGAGAAAGTCTACGCACTTATGGGAGATGGAGAAGTACAGGAAGGCCAGGTTCACGAAATGATATATTTTGCGAGCAAATATAAACTCGATAATTTGATTCTCTTCGTCGATTTCAACAGAGTTCAACTTTCAGGAAGCCTTGAGGAAATCATGCCCATCGATATTCCTTCTCTCTTTTCCGCCGGAGGATGGCAGGTTCTTGAGGTCGATGGTCACAATTTTGAGGACATGTGGAAAGCAATTTTAGAGGCACATAAAGTTTCAGAAAAACCAGTGGTGATTGTGGGATATACTGTTATGGGAAAAGGCGTTGAGCTTATGGAACACGAAGGAACAGCTTTGAGGTCCACATGGCACGGAAAGGCTCCCAAACCGGAAGAGGCAGATAAAATTCTTGAATCCCTCCGTATTTCAGAACAAGAAGAAACGCTTCTAAAGAATTTCAGAAGTGGAGTGCCAATAAAATCACCACAGCCACTTTTTATTGATGACCTTGCTCCTGTCCAATTTAATGTCGGTTCCCCAATAGCGTACTCCGAAAAAACTCTTACGGACTGTCGCTCCGCATACGGTGCAGCACTTCTTGACCTCGCAAAGCTGAACGAGAGTATTCTCGCGCTCACCGCTGATCTCAGAGGGTCTGTAAAAACAGATATGCTCGCGGAAGTATTTCCCGAAAGACATATTGAAGTTGGCATCGCGGAACAAAATATGATTTCCATCGCGGGTGGGCTTTCTCTTGTGGGATTTGTTCCCTTTGCCTCAACATTCGGAGCATTTATGTCGAGCAGGGCAAAGGATCAGGCGCGTGTAAATGATATTAATCGTACAAATGTAAAAATGGTAGCCACTCATTGCGGACTTTCGGTGGGAGAAGATGGACCGACTCATCAAGCCATTGACGACATGGGATCTTTTCTCGGAATGTTCCATACTCACGTAATTGAGCCAGCAGATCCGAATCATTGTGATCGAATTATCAGGTATATTGCTTCGCATTATGGAAATTTTTATGTCCGAATGGGACGTCAGAAAGTTCCTGTTCTTACGAAAGAAAATGGAGAAGTTTTCTATGATGCGAAATACGAATACATCTATGGAAAGTGCGATCTTTTGAGGCTGGGGATGAATATCACCATTGCTGCAAGTGGTCCCATGGTAGCTGAAGTACTTCATGCGCGTGACCAACTCCAACAGGGAGGAGTTTCTGTGGAACTTATCGTGATGAGTTCTCCAAAGGAATTCGATGATACCATCGCAGAATCGGTGAAAAAGACAAAGAATCTCCTCGTAATTGAAGATCATAATTGCCTTTCCGGATTTGGAGGTCAGGTCGCGAGATATCTTTTTCAGAAAAATGTTCATCCCAAAAAGTTTGCAACCATGGGAGTATCTGAATACCAGCTTTCTGGAACATCTGAAAAACTCTACGAATCCGCAAAGATTTCTGCAGAATTTATTGTGGGGAAATGTATGGATATGCTTGGGTAAGAGAAGATACGAATTCCCGGATATTTTTTTGAATGCCATGGTCCATCTCGAAATTCACTCAGGCAGCGTCTCTCGGGGAAAATCTTCGGTAAATTTTGAATGTTTTGAGGAGCTTCTTCTTCGAACTCAATATCTCTTCCCAGAAAGATTTCCTGAGAAAGACACCTCTCTTTCTCTTATTTTTGTGAATAATAAAAAAATCCAAGAACTGAACAAAAAATATCGAAAAAAGAATGTTGCGACTGATGTTCTCTCTTTTCTTCTCTATGATGCCACTTCTCCAGAGCAAATTCGCCCTCTCGGAGATCTCTATATATCGCTTCAAAAAGCCAAAATCCAAGCTGAACACAAAAAATACTCTCTCCAAGGGGAGCTGAATACTTTATTTACTCATGGACTTCTTCACCTTTTGGGGTTTGATCATAAAAATACACAAGATTTCTTCAAAATGAATGCTGCTGAAAAACAAGTTTTAAAATCGGGAAAAACGTTATTAGGATGCGCATAATACATGAACAAATTTTTCAAACGAGTGCTATTTAAGTGCTCAGAAAAACAAAAAAAGATTTGCTCCCTTTCATTTTTTTTGACACAATCTCCACTTGAAAAAGTGAGGAGTTCTGAAAACCGTTCACGGTTTCTCCCTCCTTCCTATTGAACACTTTTTTTATTCTTTCCTTATATTCCATGGCTCGAGAAAATGTAATTGTCGCTCTTGATATCGGCAATTCAAAAATTCGGATTGTTATCGGAGTCGTCACCCCAGAAAAAAAAGAGCCACATATCATTGGACTCGGACTTTCCCCATCTCAGGGACTCAGAAAAGGCGCGGTAATCGACGTGGAAGAACTCATCAATAATATCGCAGCCGCTTTGGAAGATGCTGAACGCATGAGCGGAATTCCTATTCATCATGTCTATGTTGGGATTGGAGGAGCTCATATCCAAGCGGTAACATCAAAAGGTGTTATTGCCATTGGGGGAAAAGAGATTGGGGAAGAAGAAATCAATCGAGTTCTCGAAGCAGCGCAAGCGCTCTCTCTCCCTCCAAACCGAAGAATTTTGAGAATTATTCCCAAATCGTTCTCCGTTGATGAACAAAAAGGAATAAAAACTCCAGCGGGAATGAGCGGAATTCGTCTCGAGGTTGAGGCACATATCATTACGGGACAATCACAGGTTGTGCAAAATATTGAAAAATGTGTCCATCAGGCAGGAGTAGATATCGACGATATTGTTCCGACTTCACTCGCCGCAGCAGAAGCAGTTCTCTCTCGCAGACAGAAAGAGCTCGGCGTAGTTGCCATCGATATTGGTTGCGACTCCACTTCTATAGTGGTGTATGAAGAAGGAAGTGTTCTTCACTCTTCAGTTATTCCTATTGGTGGATCAGCGGTTACGAACGATGTTGCCATTGGAATGCGAACTTCTATTGATACTGCCGAGAAAATTAAAATCGAATATGGAAGCACTGAACCTGGTGATGTGAGTGATCGTGAAACTATTGATCTCAGTTTGATTTCCAAAATCGACAATCAGAAGGTTTCTAAAAAACATCTCTCTGAAATTATTCAGGCAAGATACCACGAAATTTTCGTAATGATTAAAGATGAACTGAGAACGATTAACAGGGATGGAATGCTCCCTGCAGGAGCGATATTAACTGGAGCTGCTATGAAAATGCCGGGAGTCCTCAATCTCGCTAGAGAGGTTCTTGGACTTCCTGTTCAGATCGGATTCCCTCAAGAAGTTTCTGGTGTGGTCGATAAAATTGATGATCCTTCATTTGTGACAGCAGTTGGACTTCTTCTCTGGGGAACGAGGTACGAATCGAGCGGGGGATATTCCGTGGGCATCAATTTTTCTCGAATGTTTGATGGAGTAAAAAAATTCTTTCGAAAACTCCTTCCATAAATTTGTTATTATTGTTTTTTTCTCTTTATCATTTTTCTCTTCTCACCATGTCCGATAACAGACTGAAATCACTTTTTGGAGCCAATCCAATTACGACTCAAGTAAAAGCACATAAAAGCTCCTCTTCTTCGGAGGTTCTTCCCGCGATGTCTCCATCTGCGGTTATTAAGGTGGTAGGAATTGGCGGAGGCGGAGGGAATGCGATTAATAGGATGGTAAAGACACACATTGATGGTGTGGAATTCATTACGCTCAACACAGATGCGCAGGCACTTTATTACAACGAAGCTCCGCGAAAAATTAACATTGGAAAAGGATCCACCAAAGGTCTTGGCGCTGGGTCAGATCCAATGGTGGGAGAAAAGTCAGCGGAAGAATCGAGTGAGGAGATTCGAACAGCTCTTGAAGGAGCAGATATGGTGTTTATTACCTGCGGACTCGGAGGAGGAACGGGAACAGGCGGAGCTCCGGTGGTCGCAGAAATTGCGAGAGAACTCGGAGCGCTTACTGTTGCAGTAGTTACAAAACCGTTTTCTTTCGAAGGAGCGAAAAGGAGAAATCAGGCAATGGAAGGACTGGAAAGCCTGAAGGGAAAAGTAGATAGCATTATTCTTATTCCAAATGACCGACTCCTTGCTCTTATTGATAAAAAAATGCCCCTCACTGAATCGTTCAGTGTTGTGGATGATGTTCTTCATCAAGGTGTTCAGGGAATATCTGATCTCATCACGGTTCATGGACTTATCAACGTTGACTTTGCCGATGTAAAATCGATAATGAAAAATTCGGGGCCAGCACTTATGGGAATCGGCTATGCGACTGGAGAAAATCGAGCTGAGCAGGCGGCAAAAGCTGCAATAAATTCACCACTCCTAGAAGTTTCGATCGAGGGCGCAAAAGGAATTCTTCTCAATATCACGGGAGGAGCCGATCTTTCTATGTTTGAAGTTGATGAAGCAGCGCGCGTAATAACTGCTGCTGCTGATCCGGATGCAACGATTATTTTTGGAGCAGTGGTGGACGATTCTCATACCGGAGAAATAAAGGTAACCGTAATTGCAACCGGATTTGATGAAGAGAAACAGAAAGCGAAGCATGAAAATGCAGGAACAGCATGGAGTGGATCTGTTCAGAGACTTGGAGGAAGCACTTCTGGAATTGTTGGGAAAGTCGGACCAAAGTCGGAAGATGATCTCGAAGTTCCTGCTTTTTTGAGGAAGACGCTGAAGAGATAAAAATCCTTTAAAAAATAATTCTTCTTATGAAAAGCCTAGAATTCAAAAATAGTATATCTCCTCCAGTCGAGGAGCCTTCATCTATTCCAGAAGTAGCGAAGCTGGCTATTGCTGATGATCTTATCGCTTCGCAATGGGCTGATGCTTTTGTGAGCATGGAAGGAAGCCCATTTCCCAATAATACGGGTTTTTGGCGTTATGAGTTAGTCCAGTGGGCTTTACGATATCAACTTTGTAACGATACGGATGGTTTTATAACATTGACGCCATATGGAAAAGCAGTGAAGACTGCATTGATGGATCGAGGACATCGACCTTCTTGGTGGGGGTGAAAATTATTTTCTCCCATTTATTAAAGATTTTTGGTCTTTGAAGTTTTCGTTTTCTCGATCTAAAAGAACCTCGCAATTCCACTCGTGAGATTTGTTGCATATCCAGTAAAAACAGTAATTGAAACAAAAAATACGACAACTGCGAGAAGAACGATGAATGTCGGGGTTGATCCCATTCCCAAATACCTCTCCACGATTCCCCACGGTCCGCTAAATCGATAAATATGATGCCGATATTTGATCATGAGGAAGGAAATGATTATCCCCAGAATCCCGATAGCGATATGCATATACGCCTAAAAAAGAGCTCCTTATTTTTTCTGTAAAATATTATCTGCATAATAGTACTCGTACTCGACTTGGTTCGCTCCTTCCTGTCCCTGCAAACTCAAAAATGGTCCATTCCGTTTCCCGAGTTTTGTGGGACATATATCACATTTTCCATCTACGAGGAATGCTTCTTCGAGAGTTTTTCCTTCAAGATTATATTTGAGAAGATGAAAGTCATAAGTGCCCTGCCCATCCTGTGCTCCGAGAAAAAATGCCATCTTCCCGTCCGAAGAATAACATCCACCGGTAAGGTTCTCGACAGAAATAGTTTCACGTCCAAATGGAATTGCCGCATTATGAAGGGCAGCTTCAAAATCTACGTACCATGATTCTCCTTTAAAAAGTTGAGGCTGTCCGCATTTTGGAAATGGATATTCTGATGGCTTTGTATTTTCCAAATAATATTTTACAAATTTTTGAAATTTTTCTGTTTCGGTTTCACGAGAAGTAAGCGCTTCAATTCGTCTCGAAACACCTTTTTTGTCCTCAAGACATTTTTCAAGTTCTTTGGTATTAATATCGAGTGCTTCTGAAATACGCTCCTTCTCTGTCAAACATTGGAGAATGCCTGTTGCCCCGTCTTCATTCGCCTTCAGAGAAGTTGTTTTGTCTCCTTCAGCCTTATTTTCTGTTTCAGGAGAAGTTCCAGATGGAGCTTCTGAAATGAGAGTTGTATCACCTTTTTTCTCTTCTGACGGGAGATCAATACCGCCGCATGCTGAAAGAAGGAGAAGGGGGAAAAGGAGTACTCCGTACGAGAATGGCTTATTCATCTGATTTTGGAAAAAATCTTGCGCTAGAGTAGCACAGGTCCATGGAGAAAGAAAATATTAACTCTTCGGTATTGGTAGGAGAATATTAAGAATTTGGGGAAGTAATTTTTAATTTTATAATTTTAAAATCTCTAAATAAATCTTAATTTCTAATTTTTAATCTTAAAATTCTATATCTGAATTCATGTTTGTTGTTTAAACATTATAATTTAGAAATTATTTAGAAATTTAAAATTTCAAAATTAAAAATCTTTCCGTCTATATCATTGTTGTAACGTATTTCCGCATTTTTCACTTGATGAGCTCCGCCAACTTTCCATCCACCCACTTTGTAATTCTCAGTTTATTTTCCGCCTCTTTCCATCCTCTCGCTCCTTTTTGAAAATGTTCTGCTTTTTGCGCTCTGTCCGATTCGCTCATTCGAGAAAAAACTTTCATGACTTCTTCTTCAATTTCTTTTTCATCAATTTTCACTCCATCACGTTCTAAGAATTCCTGAATTCCCATACGAGCCTTCACTTGTTTCTCCGCTTGGGAATGAAGCTCTTTTCGAATTTCGTCCTCAGATTTTTTAAGATGCATGAGATGTGCTTCCCACGTCATTCCGCGCTGGAGAACTTGGAATTTCACGTTATCAAGAAGGTAATCAACTTCTTCATGGATGAGAATTTCTGGAAGATCAACGTTCGTAACATCTACCACTGCCTCGAGGAGCGCTTCTTCGTGTTTTTTCTGTTCTTCCGTTTTTTTGCGTTCTTTCAGGCTTTCTTCAATTTCCTTTCGAAATTCTTCCACTGGCTTTTCCTGTCCCGTAATGTTTTTGACAAAAGCTTCACTCATTTCCGGAAGAATTTTTTCCTGGACGTGATGAATATGAACTTCAAATTTCACCTTTTTTCCCGCGAATTTTTCCGAATGATATTTTTTGGGAAATGTGATCTCAAACGTTTTTGAATCGCCTTTTTTGAGACCAAGAATTTCATCTTCAAATCCGGGAATCATCGTTCCTGAGCCGATTTCAATCGGATGCTGTTTGCTTTCCGTTCCATCAAGTTTGACGCCATCTATGTCAAATCCGGCAAAATCAGTAATGACGATATCTCCTTTTTTTGCCGCACGATCAACTTCTTTTCGTTCTGCAATTTGTTCCTGAAAATATTTCACCATCTCATCAATCTCCTTCTCTGTCACTTCGATTTTCTCTTTTTCCACTTTTAATTTCGTGATGGGTTTGATTGTAATTTCCGGGTAAACAGCAACTATTGCTTCAAATACAAATGGCTTTTCTGAAGTAATTTTTACATCCGGACGAGCAATGGGTTGAACTTTTTCTTCTCGAATAGCGTCCATATATGCTTGTGGAACGGCAAGATCAATCGTTTCTGCAATAATCGGTCCTTCTCCAAATTTTTCGAGAAGGATATTTTCGGGAACGTGTCCAGCACGAAATCCATCTATTTTTACTTCATGAGAAAGCTTACGAGTGGCTTGATCTCGATATTTTTTCCATTCTGCTTCTTCGAGCTCAATCGTGAGGAGAACTTGAGATTTCGGAAGTTTTTTGGCCTTCGTTTTCATGATTTGGGGAAAAAGCCAAAAAATTCTCTCAGAAACGCCATGATATTGCAATTTTTCATGTTTTTTGGTAGAATGGTCAGATGATTTTGAGTTTTTTGAGATAAATACAAATATTAAATGCGAGAACAATATCATTTCCACTTTTTTCGGCTTCAAGAACATGTTTTTTGCCATGAAAACAGACGTGTGTTTTTTGCAGCACCAAGTCCAAATGAAAATCAAAAAGAGTATCTTGAAAAGAACGATAAGGAAGAAAAAGAATCAATTGCTCAATTCGATAAGGGAACTCAACTTCACGCTATTGGCATAAGAGCTCTCAAAACAGTTAAAGAAGAATCAGAAAAGGCTTTAGGAAGGGGGATTGGCTCTCATTTTTTGGAGGGACATCTTCCTGCAACACTTCCTGGACGAATTGTGAAAGGTGTTACAGAGGACGTAGCGATTACATTAAGGAAAAAAAGACATCAGATTGAAGGGTTAACGCGGCTTGTTCGTGAAAATATTGCAAGGAGGGCATTTGAGAAAACTGCAGATTCATGGGAAATTCATGAAACAGCACTTTCTGTTCTTGAAGAACAAAGAGCAAAAATATTGAAAATTCTAGAAAACAGGTATGACGTTACCAGGAAGGAACGGAGCTCAAGTACAAGTGCTACAAACGATGGAAGAAAAAAAGAGTATTCATGGGATTATAAGCCGAAAGATCCGAAGGACCCTCCACAGAGAGGAAAGCCTCTTAAACAGGAGGATATTAATAAAATGGGAGAAGCAGAAAAACTGAACATGTTGGGACAAAGACCATGGTATGCACTTGTTGCTCATGGAAAAGCAGTATGGGACAAAAAGGACATTATTGGTTTAAATGCAGATAAAAAAAGGAAAAGCACAGGACCATATCTCTATAAACGTCAAGCACAGGCGCTTGAAGGCGCAATCCATATTTTAAAAAATCGTGTAAGAAGGGAGAAAAGTATATTTGAAAACAGAGCATCAACCGGAAAATACAATGTTGCGTTTAGTTTGTTGACAGATAATTATAAATTGCCACCAGAAACAGCTCAGAAATACCTCAAGCACGTTATAGACCACAAATCCCTTTCTAATGAATTTAAAACATACCTAACAGGTAAGCCAGATCTTCCTCAGCCAGAAGAAGTGGAAGAAATTCTTAAAAATACTCTTGTGGGCAGTTTTGGCGTTCGATGGCTTAGAGAGAAGCTAGGAATCGAAAGAGGAAAGGTTGGATTTCGAGCAAAAGAAGTGGAAACAAATATGAATGCGAAAAACAAAGGAAATGATTATACAAAACGTTCGACAGAGATTGCAGCCCATCTACAAAGTGAGCTTGATGCCTCTCTAAAAACAACACCTGGTTCTTTGCAAGTTGGAAAAGAATTTTTCTTTGAATTTGGTGAGAATCTTCGTACTAAATTCAAGAGTGACACTGGAGCGAACATCTCTGATTTTCAAAGAATGGAAGTAACCTTCCTAGATCAAAAAAATAATCAAATTGTATTTAAAACTTTGGGGATTCCGGAAAAGAAGGTGACAATCAACACTAGAGATGGAATTTTTGAATATGATGGCAAAACATTCCCTCTTAGCATTCTCAAAGGAAATCCAGAACCTGTAGGGATGGGGAAAAAAGGAGAAGAAGCATTACAAAATAAAGAAGCCGCAAGGAGGTTTAGAGATAAGTTTTTTGATAAAATTACAACTTCAGCAATATCGACTAAAAGAATAAATGTCGATTTTACAATAAATTCAAGTACAGGCAAGAAAGATAAGAAGAAATTTTTAGAAGCAATAGGAAGTTCGGAAACTGATACAAGCTTTTCTCTGGAACTTCAATCTTTCAATAAAGACAACGCTATTTTTTCCATAAACGTATCTGGTCAAAAAAAATCTATTAAGCTCGATTTTAAGAATGGAAGTTTAGTTTGTAAAGGAAATAAGTTGGATGTCAGACATATTGAAAAATTGACTATTTCATAACACGTTTATGCCAGAAGAACTTGATATTCTCATGCAGGCGGTCAAAAATTCTCCTCTTCTCACAGAGGAACAGCGTTCATTGCTTGTTTCTGAGATTGAAAAAGGAGAACCATATTCTCCAGAATTTGTGAATGCGATCGGAGAATTTATCGGGCTCGTAGCAATATATGAAAATCTGAATGAAGCTGCCCTTATTGATGAATGTGAAGAAATTGATAGGAAAATTGATGAAGCATCTGGACTGAATCTTTCTCCTGAAGAAGTTCAGAAGAGAGTAAAGGAAATTATTTCCCTTGTGAATAATTTTATTGCGGAAGTGAAAAAGATCGAAAAAGAGGCTGAGGTTGAGGTCGAAAACATTATTCACACCAAAGCCGAAGGCTCCGCCATTGACTCCATCCGCGAATCTTTGAAACAGCCGAAAAAAGATGAAAATTCATAAACCGTAGAGACAAGGCATGCCTTGTCTCTACAAACAAAAAAATATTATCTCCCAGAAAGTATCCTCCTGAGATTTTTCAGAATTCGTATTCCCCTATCCCACATCAGACGATGGATAATTTCAAATGCCGGAGAATACTCTATTCGAATTCCTCCAAATTTTTCTTTAAATTCTGAAACGCCCGCAAGGCGATGGTTCTTTCGATGATTATGCGTGAGAGAGACGCCCAATTTGGTCGTCTCTACGGTATTTGGTGCAATTCCGAGAAAATCGAAAAATGTGCATCCGCGTTTTTTCGCTTCCTGTATTGCTCTCCATTGGAGAAGATATGGAGCCATAACATTCCGATATTCATTTGCTGATGCGCCGTAATAATACGTCATCACATCATCTGAAATGAGAAAAATTCCCCCAGCGATAATTTTCTCTTCGTATCTCGCGAGAAACAAATCTCCATTTTCACCAAAACTCGTGAGCATATTTTCATAGACTTTTTGCGGATGTCCTGAAAATTCATCACGCACTAGAGTTTCGGAAAGAATTTTATAAAAACTCGCGACGTCTTCACTTCGAAAAACTTCCACGCCTTTCTTCTTTGCAATCCCAATATTATATCTTCCCTTTTGCTTCATATCTGCCAAAATTTCTTCTTCCGATTTTCGGAGATCGATAATGAGCGTGTGTTCAGGGAAGATTTCGGGAACCTCAGTATTAATTTTGAATTCTGAATTCTGAATTATGAATTGTTTCTGCTGACTGCTGACTGCTGACTGCTGACTGCTTGTTCCTGGAAATATTCTCGTAAACACCGCTCCTTTTTCCCGAGCTTTTGTCTCAAGCTCATTCCAAAGCTCCTCCCATTCCCCATTCCCCATTCCCCATTCCCCACATGCCCGTGGAATCTCAAAAAACACTTTTTGGAAAGCAGTTTTTCGTACAATCACCAAAACATTATGAACACGAAAAGTTTCATTCCCGCACTGCTGCTGAAATTTCTCCCACTCATCACTTTGCCAGAGCTGATTCTTAAATAGTTTAGAATTCAAAATTCAAAATTCAAAATTTCTTCCCCATTTTGACAGAATTTCCTTTTTTTTTCGAGAGAAAAAGTATACGGTAAGAGTACCTATCAGCGATTTTTTGCGAAACGGTAATGAAATTTTTTGGGAAAAAGTTTTGGGGATTTTTTGGAGTTCTCCTTCTCCTTACCGGAGGAGGAGTCCTTTTGTGGAGCACTGCCGGCACTCCTCGTGTGCTTGGCGGAGAAGAAGAAACTCGCATCAAGGAAATCTCTTTTAATGCGCTTCTCCGCTTTGAATTCACAGAAAGGATGAATGCAAAAAGCGTAGAGAGTGCATTTTCTCTCGCTCCTGAAATGCAGGGGAGATTCTTTTGGGAGAACCAAAAAACTCTCTTTTTTGAACCATCTAAGCCATTTGAAATCGGGGAGCAAATTTCTGTAACCATTGATGGAAGCGCTGAAAGCTGGCTCGGGAAAGTAATGGGGAAATCATATTTCCAAACATTTCTCATTGTCGGACCGCCCCAAATTACTTTTATTTCGCCAATTTCTCCGTACGAATGGAATCAGATTAAGGAGACTCAGCGCGGAGATCGACTTTTTGAAGAGGTTTCTGAGGCTGAACAGAAAAAAGATGAAGAGCTTCCCAAAGAACTTCCTATCTTTCAAAAGGACCAACGTATTGTCCTCATGTTTGATCGCCCGATTCGTCCACTCGAAACTCCTGAAGAAAATCTGAGTGATTCCCTTTCTCGATTTTCTGACTATTTGACGTTTGAGCCAGAAATTCAGGGCAAGTTTCATTGGCTGGGAACTTCGGCAATAGAATTTATTCCGGATGAAAATACATTTCCCTTGGGGAATATTTTTCGCGCACATCTCAAAAAGGAAGCGCCAACTGCAGATGGAGGACGTCTGATTCATGAGGCAGAGTGGCATTTTGAAACGGAGGAGCCAAAAATAGTATCGATCACACCGAGTGATACGGCAACATTTATTTCACCGAAAACAAAAGTCCGTATTCTCTGGAATCAGTCAGTAAATGAAAATTCATTTTTCGATCATCTCACTATTTCTCCTGATCTTCCGAGTGGCGAGAAGCGAAAACTTAAAATTACATGGGATCACGAGCGCGATCCAAATGCCATGATGGTGAGTT
This sequence comes from Candidatus Peregrinibacteria bacterium, assembly GCA_016220175.1. Classification (NCBI taxonomy): domain Bacteria; phylum Candidatus Peregrinibacteriota; species Candidatus Peregrinibacteria bacterium. The sequence goes on along the minus strand of JACRHZ010000063.1, from coordinate 22,927 downwards.
TTGAACCAAATTTTGCAAAAAATGAAACTATTTCTCTTGTGGTGGATGTGGGAGTGAAAAGTCTTAATGGGACAAAAATGAGTACAGAAGCCACAAAGAGCACATTCCGTACTATGGAAGACCCCGGAGTCGTTACATATTCTCCACAAAATGGCGGAAGTATCGCTCCTCATGAAAGCCTTCGTATTCAACTGAGAACCCCAACAGATACGGATGAAATCCTTAAACACATCTCTTTCTCTCCAGAAATTGATCCAAAAAAATTATATGTATCCCAAGTATATGATTCTGTTCCACTGGTAGATGAGCAAAAGCCTGTATCTCCTCTTAAACAGAATATCCTTGAATACGAAATTTCTGGTCCATTTTTGGCAGAGACGGCGTACGCATGGACACTTAATGCTCAGCTAAAAGATGCAAGAATTGCTGCATATAAAGAGGATGTCAAAAGTGGGATTTTGGATGCCGTTTCTGATAAGGAATATCAAGAACTCGAGAAAGAATCTCTCCTGCCAACTGAGGTGACGGGAACATTTCGAACAACTGATTATAAATCACAGCTTTCGTATATGGCTCGCACTTCGGGTCCTTCTGTTTTTGAAAGAGATGACCCCGTTTCTCTTTTTGTGCAACACCGGAATATTTCCAAAATATTTGTTACGGTTTGTGAGATCCCGGAAAAAGAATTTCTCGATATGCAACTGAAGTTTTTGCCACTTGAAAATGGATTTTGCGATACCTATGGGAAAAATCCAAGGTCGTGGACAAAGGAAATTTCTGGAGAAAAAAATATCACTCGAGTCGATGAAATTTCAATTTCTGATGAGATCGAGTTTTCGGGCGGAATCTACGGATATGAATTCTTTTCCCCAGAGTTTCAGTACTCTTGGGAAAAGGCTCCTCACGTTTTCACCGGTACTGCTCTTCTCGTAAATTCTGGAATCACCGCAAAATGGACCGATGAAAAAATTCTCGTGTGGGCTACTGATTTTTTGGAAGGGAAACCTGTGGAGAATATGTCCATCGAAGTATTGAGCGGGAGCTACGACAATCCCGTTACGAGAATAAACACGGGATACACGAATGCTCAAGGAATTTGGGAAGGAAAACTCCCAGCCGATGATCTCTATCGCCAATATTTCATCATTGCACGAAAGGGAAAAGACTTCTTCTCTCTTGTTGGGAATAATTGGTCGGAAGGAATTTCACCGTGGGAGTTCGGTATTCCTGAGGATTGGCAAATTCATCCGTTTTTCAGAGGATATATGTATACTGATAGACCAATATATCGCCCGGGACAAACGGTGTATTATAAAGGAATTTTAAGATCCGATAATGATGCGAATCTCCAAATTCCCGCTCAAAATACGGTAGTACATCTTCAAGGAGAAGACCCTGAAGGAAAAGAAATTTTTTCTCAAGATGTGACGCTGAGTGACATGGGGACTTTTTCCGGAGAACTTCTCCTTGCAGATGGAGCTTCTCTTGGAACGTATGTCCTGAATGCTTCTCTAGGCGATAAGGGATGGTTTACACGAACATTTTCCGTAGAAGAGTATCGAAAGCCAGAGTATAAGGTGGAAGTGAAGACTTCTCTTGCCCATCCATTCCTCGGCACAGAACTTCCGATAACGATTTCGGCAGAATACTTTTTTGGCGGAAGTCTTCCAAACGCTGATGTTTCGTATTTGGTTGTACGAGAGCCATATTTTTATTACGGTCCAGAGGAAGGAGAATGGTATTCCTTTTCCACAGACGAATATGGCTGTTACTGGTCTTGTTCTCCGGAAGAAACAGTTGTTCTTGATGGAACAGGGAAGCTTGATGCTCACGGAAAATTTTCTTTTTCGATTCCAGATCATCTCAATGCGGAAAATGGGGATATTACCGACGCTCAGCTTGTTACTGTATACGCGACGCTGAGAGATGCTTCTGAAAGAAATGTTTCAAAGGCAGAAACTTTCATGCTCCTCGAAGCAGATGGTTTTGTCGGTATCCGTCCAGAGAATTCCTTCCTCAGCACTACGGATATGAATCTCTCTTTTGATCTTTTCACTCTTGATGTCGAGGGAAATCCGCGACCAAATGAAGAAGTTGATGTGAAAATCTATCAGAGCATCTGGAATTCTGTGCAGAAGGAGGGAATTGATGGAAATTTTTATTGGGATAGTACCGAAGAAAAAATACTTCTTCAGGAAAAAAATGCTGAAACTGGAAAAGATGGAAGAGGCGGCATTACGTTTGATATTCCTCAGGGAGATGATCGATATTCCGGAACCATAAAAGCTATCGCCACTTGGAAAGACTCGTCTCAGCGAGAAACAAGATCTGCTGCGACTCTCTTTCGGTCTTCAGATGATTACATTCCATGGCAAAGATCAAATAACGACCGAATTAAGCTTACTCTTGATAAAAAAAGCTATGAAGTAGGAGATACTGCAAAGCTCCTTGTAGAATCTCCTTTTGTAAAACCCGTAAAAGCACTTCTTACCGTTGAGAGGAAAAATATTCTTTCTGCAGAAGTTGTTGAGGTAAAGAGCGGAGAACTTCTCGAAATTCCTGTTACAGAAGAGATGCTTCCAAACGCATATATTGGCATCACTCTTGTGAAGGGAAAAGGATTTTTTGCCGTTTTTCAGAAACTTTTCTCTGAAATTTCGGAGAAAAAAATCTTACAAAAAGAATTGGAATTCCGCATTCCAGAACTCACTTCAAAAGTTCTAAAAAACACAGGGGAACTTGCAGCTCTCACGGAAGCCTCTTCTGATCTTGATGTCAGAAAAGCTGAAACGAGAAAGAAAATATCTCAGGAGAATTTGAAAAATACTGAGGAGAAGCTAAATATGACAAAAGACGAAGTGGAGGAAAGAGAAAAAGAAATTCAAAAGCTTCTTCCAAACCTTTCTGAGGAAGAACAAAAAGAAGCAGCTTCGGAAGAGCAAAAACTGGCGGACGATCTCAAAAATTTCACACCTCCTCAAAAAGATGATGAGGACATGACAGAACCTGAAGTACGACGAGGAGTTTACAATTTGAATACGCTTCCTCGTCCCGAAATGAAAATAGGTATGGTTCCCATTTCTGTAAATATCCAAGATAAGGAACTCAAAATATCCGTCCTAACAGAGAAAGAGTCGTATTTGCCCGGAGATACTGTGCGGCTTCTTATTGAGACTCGAAAGACAAATCGCGATGTAACGAGTGCTGATGTTTCTATTGCCGTCGTGGACAAATCTCTTCTCGCACTCAAATCGAGAAATCTCGAAGATATTCTTGATTTCTTTTGGGGAAATCGTCCTCTGGGAGTCAGAACAGCTCAAACACTTATTTATCTTATCGAACGTCTTGATATTAAGGCTCAAGGCGGAGCAAAAGGTGGTGGAGGAGGCGCCCTTGGAGAAGATCTGAGCAAAAGAAAACGCGGCGAATTCAGAGATACCGCTTTTTGGAAAGCCGATCTCCACACCGATGAAAATGGACTTTTAGAGGTAGAATTTCGTCTTCCAGACAACCTCACTACCTGGGAAGTTTTGGTCATAGCGCATACGAAGGACAATGCTTTTGGTATGGAAAAAAAGTCGTTTATTTCTCGAAAACAGCTGATGATCACTTCGGCATTGCCACGTTTCGGAATTCCAGGGGATACATTTACCGCAGCATTCTTGATTTATAACCAAAGTGATACTGATCAAAAAATAAATGTTTTTCTGGACACCGAAGGATTTTCTTTGAAGGGGGTAACAACATTTCCTCTCACGATAAAAAGGAACAGCACAGAACTCATCGAATTTCCAGGAACTATCATGGGTTCCAATGAAAAGCAGAATGCGACCTTTCCTCCCATGAAATTCACTCTCCTTGTACAAAATGAAGATAAATCTCTTCGTGATGAAGTCGAGACGTTTATTCCGGTGACGGCTCCTATTTTGGGAGAAAATTTGGCAACAAGTGGAATAGCTCTGGATCGCGCTACAGAATATCTTCGCATTCCACAAAAAGCGCTTCCAAATTTGGGAAAACTCACCGTAACACTCGCTTCAAGTCGCATCCAGATGTTTCTTCGCGGAGCAGAAAGTCTTCTTGCATATCCTTACGACTCAGCAGAACAAATTATGAGCAGAGTACTCGCTAGAGCGCTTCTTATTCGAGCAGAAAATATGATCGGAAAGAAATCTGCAGGCGCCTCTTCTGAAATCTCAGAAAATTTTACTAAAATATTAGGGCAAGAACTTCAAGAGACATACAAACTCCAGCGCTCCGATGGAGGATTCGGATATTTTGAGGGTTCTCTTCAAAGCTATCCTTACCTTTCGGCATATATCCTCTTTGGATTTGAACAACTCGGGAAAATAGATGTCCATGTTGATCCACAAAGTATGGAAAATTTGAAAAATTATTTGATGGGTTCTTTACTCTTCAGTAGTTTTAATGAGGAACAGCGTCAAGATATTTTTGAGATGGATTCCGAGACGAAAGCTTTTGTTCTCTATGTTCTTTCGGAAGCAGGAGAAAAGAATATTATTTCCACAAAGAATCTTCTGTATGAACAGAGGAGCATCCTTTCTCTTCCTGCAAAAATCCTTCTTTCTCTTGCCCTCCAAAATTTAGAAGAAACCGATGGAGAAAAAGCAGTTCTTCGGTTTGAGATCGAAGCAGCAGCAAGACATACGCCGCGAGGTGTTCAATTTGATGCTGGGGAGACTTCTCCGTGGAGCATGGATTCGACCATAAAAACCACCGCGCTCGCACTTATGACCTTCGCGAGGGAGGACACAAATAACGTGCTTATCCCGAAAATATTATCATTCCTCACAAAAGCGAGAGGAGGAAGTACGGGAAGTTGGGAGAGTACTCAAGATACAATATGGGCCGTCTTCAGCTATCTGGAATATCTCGAAAAAGCGAATGTGCTGCATCCAAATTTCGCAGCAAATGTGGAGATAAACGGGAGTTCTCTCCTCGAGAAGAGCTTTACTGAAGAAAATGTTTTCGACGAAAAAATACTCTCGGATATTGACTTCCCTTCTTTACTTCGTGATCCTCAACTGAATGAGCTCACTTTCTCAAAAAAGGGAATTGGAGAGCTTTTCTATGATATTCTGCTCCAGTATTATCTCCCGACAGAAGAAATACGTGAAAAAAATGAGGGAATTGGTCTCATGAGAAATTATTATAAATTAGATGATACAAAAATGGAACATCCTGTCTTTTCAGCAGAAAAAGGAGAGAGACTCAGAGGAAAACTTACTCTTCTTGTACCAGAGACAAGATATCTCGTCTCTGTTCGGGAAGCCCTCCCCGCAGGACTTGAAGCCGTGAATTTTAACCTCGAAACGGCCGACAAATCTCTGCTCTTAAATGATGAAAACACGCTCAAATCAGGAGATACGTGGTACTGGTGGAATAATCTTTCTTATTTCGAACATACAGAAATTCGAGATGACGCCGTTTTACTCTTCGCAGAAACTCTCCCTTCAGGAGTGTATGAATACAATTTTTACGTCGAGGCGGTAACAGAAGGAAGTTTTGAGCATCTTCCGGCAAAAGCTGAAGAAATGTATCATCCCGAGGTCTTTGGGCGAACGCAGGGAGAGGTATTTTCCGTCCTCCCTTCACATAAGTAACCTTTTTATTTTTTTTCTCCCTCTCCCATGCTCACTGCTACAGAAATTGGAGCTATCACCGCCGGTCTTACTGAAATCCTGAAAAGCTTTGGTGTTCCCCATAAATGGGCGCCCGTATTTGCTATTGCCATTGCGGTAGCTTTTTCTCTTTTTTCTGCATATCGTGGAGGGACAGATATGGTGGACGCTATATTGTCCGGTCTTATTATCGGACTCACCACAACCGGACTCTATAAGGCAGGAAAGGAGATAAGCAAAGCCCGAAGAGCCTAAATCCTTGAGAAATCTTCGAAAAGACTTTGACAAAAAGGGGCTGAATCCCTAGACTATCCCTTGCTTTTTATTTTCTCACCACTTCCCCACATGCCGATAATAGTATCTGCCATGAAAAGAGTAAGACAAGCAAAGAAGAAAACAGAGAGGAATCATCAGTTTCTTTCGCGAATGCGCTCGTTTATGAAAAACATTTTGAATTTGGCAAAAAGCGGAGAAACAAAAAAAGCATCTGCCCTTCTTCCTGAGACACTAAAAGCAATAGATATGGCGGAAAAAAAGAATCTTATTCACAAAAATAACGCTTCTCGAAAAAAATCTCTTGTGTCTCGAGCCGTTAATGAAAGTGGGGTGAAGAAAAAAGATGAAGAGGCTCTCAAAGCTTAGTTTCTTCTTCCCAATCGCATTTATTTTCCCCATACTGAGAACGCTTTCTTCTTTTTTATGTGCGGAATTTTTGGATATCTCGGCAAAGAAGTAGATGCAGCAAAAATTGTGCTCGAGGGACTCAAAAGGCTGGAATATCGCGGCTATGATTCTTGGGGAATAGCAACATTGAAGCGGTCAAAAAAAGGAAATGTTCTCGCTGTTCAGAAAAAAACGGGAAAAATTTCCGATGTTACGCATCTCAAGAATTTTGGGAAAAGTACGCTTGCAATCGGTCATTCGAGATGGGCAACTCACGGAGAGGTAACGAACTTGAACGCACACCCGCATTGGGACACTGCAAAAAAGATTGCATTAATTCACAATGGAATTCTTGAAAACTACACAGAAATTAAAAAAGAACTCATAAAAAAAGGGGTGCAATTTATTACAGAAACGGATACAGAGGTTGCAGTTCAGCTTATTGGAGAATATGTAAAATTAGGGATGGACCTCAAAAAAGCTGCTCAAAAAGCTGCTGCGCGATTTGAGGGGCGATTTGCATTTGTGCTCTTCGGGATTGATTCAGACCGCATTATCGCGGTGAGATCGGGGGCGCCGCTGATTATTGGAATTTCTCGAGATGCCACATTTATTGCATCGGATATTCCCGCATTTCTTCCATTTACCAATACCGTCAATTACCTTGATGATGGAGAAATGGTAGAAATAACTCAAAAGAAAGTGTCGTTTTTTTCAATCATAACCGGAAAAAGTATTAAAAAAAGGCTCATTACTATCGAATGGAAGATGGAAGATGCTGTAAAAGGAGATTTTGAGCATTATATGCTGAAAGAAATATTCGAGCAGAAGGAGACCATCCTCCGAGCAGTTCAGCAAGACCTTCCCGAGATTCAAGCTCTTTCGCAACTCATTCAAAAAGCAAAGGGTGTATTTTTTATCGGATGTGGAACTGCAGGAAAAATAGCACAAATTGGAACATATTTCTTCGCAAGTGTCGCAAAAAGGCATATTAATTTCACTCCTGCGAGCGAATTTCGATTATTTCATCATTTTCTGAAACCAGAGACCCTTATTATGGCAATCTCTCAAAGCGGAGAAACTGCTGATGTTATTGAAGCGCTTGATGTCGGCAGAAAATCAGGATCAACACTTTCCGCTCTCGTGAATGTCCAGGGATCTACGATTCATCGCATGTGTGATTCCTCACTCCTTATTCGTGCTGGGGTGGAGAAGGCAGTAGCCTCTACAAAGGCTGCAACAAGCCAAATGAGCCTTCTTCTCCTCCTCGCGTATGCTGCGGTCGGAAAAACAGAGGAGGGGCAAAAACTCTTGGGAGAAACCGCTTCAAAAATAAACGATCTTCTGAATCCACGGTATTTAAAACATATCGCCAAGACCGCCAAAAGATATAAAAATTCCCCTGATATTTTCATTATCGGGCGAGGGGCGAATTTCCCATTAGCGCTTGAAGCAGCTATTAAGATTCAAGAAGTGTCTTACATTCACGCTGAGGGATTCGCTGGCGGGGAATTAAAACATGGACCAATTGCACTTATTCAAAAAGGAACACCGTGTGTGGTACTTGTAGGAGATGATGAATCACGAAAAGAAATTCTCTCGAATGCTATGGAGCTTCGAGCACGAGGCGCAAAAATTATTGGGGTCAGCCCAAAAAACGAAGAGGTGTTTGATGAATGGTTCCGAGTTCCAGAAAGTGGTGTTGCTTCCCCAATTGTAAATCTTATTCCTATTCAGCTTTTTGCCTATTCTCTTGCAGTCGCGAAAGGACTTGATCCAGATATGCCGAGGAATTTGGCAAAAAGTGTCACTGTGAAGTGATACTTTTTGCCCTGAGCCCAGTCGAAGGGCAAAAAGCGTTACGGTGAAGTGACGGTGAAATAGGGGGCATTAGCTCAGTTGGCTAGAGCGCTTCCATGGCATGGAAGAGGTCAGGAGTTCAAGTCTCCTATGCTCCACCATTCGACTCGCTTCGCTCGCTCATGGTGTCGCACCATTTGGATCGCAGTTCAAGTCTCGTCAATGAAGCTCCACCAGAATTATCGGAGAAAATAGATTTAATGCTCTTGATTATTACATATTTTCCAACTATACTATAAATAGTTTTTAACTACACACTATGATTACTCAAATCTCTTTCACTGCCGATGAAGAACTCAAAAATAAAGCCATGGAAAAAGCGAAAAAAGAAGGTATTACGCTTAAAACACTTCTGGTGTATTCGATGAGGAGCTTTGTGGAGGGCGAAATCACACTTCACCTTATTTCGACAACAGAAGAACCAGAGGTTGAAGAAATTATTTTTGATGATATGCAGCTCAATGAAAAAGCAAAAAAATTAACAAAGCTTTTGTCATAAACAATGCTCATTCTCACAAAATACACTGCGAAGCATGAGCTCGAGCCGTTATTACGGCAGTTTACTCTTGATGATATTCTTGAAGGGGCAAGAAAAGTTCTCAAAAATTTGGCAACTCCAATAAGAAATCCTGTAAAATTAGAGGGCTACCGATTTTTTAAAGTACGGATTGGAAGAAAAGCAAAAGGTCGAATGATAGTCTTTCTCGTGACAGAAAATAAAAAAGTGGTCCCTGTTCTCATTCGACTCAAAAAAGATAAAATTTTTGGAATGAATATGTCGCTGAATAATCCTGAAGTCGTTCGCGAACTTCGGAAAAATATAGATTTTATCCTCAGGGATATAGAGAAGAAAGAATATCAAGAATTTTTAAGCTGAGCGAAGAATTTTTCTCAAAATCTCTTCTCTCTCTTCAGCCGAAGGTTCACGCTTTAGCGCCCAGTTCCAGAGTCCCCGTTTTTTTTCAGAGAAGAGATTTTTTATAATTTCTAGATTTTTTTGGACATACATTCCCCTCCCAAGTGTTTTCCCATCTTCATCTAAAAGGATTTTTCCGTCTTTTGTCGCCGCAATACGAAAAAGCTGATCTTTTGGAAGAATTTTCCTCGTGATAATGCACATTCGCTCAATGTTTCTCTTCTTACTCATGCTCTGAAAAATAATGCGGATTTTTGAGAACAGGCTGGATACTAACTATTCATCTTTTTTTGACGACGCTTTTTTCGAAGGCTTTTTTGGCTTTTCTTCAGAAGCTTTCTCTTTTTTGGGAGCCGCTTTTTTCTTTGTGACTTTTTTCTCCTTGCCTTCTTCTTTTTTTTCATCTCCAGACGCTTCTACTTTTGGAGTTTTTTCTTCCTCCTTTTGAACAGGTTCCTCGGCGGCTTTTCTCTTTCCTCCGCTTTCCACGCCTTTAAAGCTCAGTCTCAAAGAATGATCATCATTCAAAATTTCCAAAACTTTTACCGTCACTTCATTTCCTTCTTTGTACAGTTTTTCCGGATCGGCGTTTTCTTCCACAAATTCGGAAGTATGGACGAGTCCATTGACATCTTCTTCAAGCGTCACAAATACTCCGAAATTTGTCACCTTATTGATAACTCCATCATGAATGGACCCAACAGAGTAGGCCGTAATTTTCCCCACCCAAGGATCTGGCAAAAGTCGTTTAATGGAGAGCGATATTTTTTCGCCTTCTACTCCGATCACTTGTGCCTTCACTTGGTCGCCCATTCGAAAGAGCTCCGTAGGAGTTTTGACGTGGGCCCACGTGAGTTCTGAAATGTGCACGAGTCCTTCAAGGTTGCCAAAAGTGACGAAAATTCCGAATTTTACAAGACCATTGACCTCTCCAGTAATAACATCTCCTACCTTTAAATCGACAAGTTCTTTCTGGCGAATTTCAGATGAAGCAACCCTTTCGGAAACAACGAGTTTGCGAATTTCTGGATCGATCAAAATAATTTTTGTAGTGAATTTCTTCCCTACGAGCTTTTCAAGTTTCGTGAGGATTTCCTGTGCATTTGCTCCGTCAACACGTGGATAATTGTGTGGCGCGAGCTGGGAAACTGGGAGAAAAGCAGTCACTCCACTGACTTCCACCATAAGTCCTCCTTTATTCGCCTCTTTCGCAATCACCTCAACCACGCCTCCTTCGTCTTTAATCTTTTGGAAGTATTCCCACGCCTTCATTTGAGAAGCTTTCCTCAAGGACAAAACGACCATTCCATCCGGTCCTTCATCTTCAAGCACAAATACTGAAATTTCGTCGCCTACTTTTACCTTTTTCGCAGTGGAGAAAGTATCGGTAAGCTCTCTTCCTGAAACAATTCCCGTCACAACACCGCCGATATCCACAAGGATTCGACCGTGTTCTTTTCCAATTACTCGTCCAGAAATAACGCTTCCAGGGTCAACAGAAACAAATGAAGGAGAATTTTTGAGAAGTTCCTCCATGGAAAATGTAGTGTCATCAGACATAAAAATTGGGGTCGCTGCGGAAAAAAGAAGAAATACCTTTTTTGGATCCGCTCACCCTCGCAGCTAGATGAGTCCCAGAAAAGTGTGCAGATTCTACGGAATTACCGCGGGAAATGCAAGGAAAAAGGAGTTTAAAGCAACCCAAGGGTTTTTTCCCTAATCTATCACTTCCTCCAAAACCTTCTTCGATGCAAAGGGTTTGTCTGAAAAAGCTGAAATTTCGGAAAAAATGAGACGAAGGAGAGCCTTAGATTCTGTAAGCGATGGATGTAAAAGAGAAAAATTTCTCGGAATTGTATTTTGAAAAAAATACAAACTTTTAAGCTGCGCGAATGTCATCTTTTTTTGGAGAGAATTGTGCATTTCATGTGGATCATGGGGGCAACAGAAAATCCCCTCTTTGTTCACCCATACAATCTGTTTCTCTTCAGAGAATTTTTGGGAACACCGAGAACATTTTTGAAATTCAGGAAAAAACCCGAGCTTTGTAAAAAATTGAACGAGAAATCCGCAAATCTCTTCGCGCGGTTTTTGAAATTGAATCTCCAAAAGATCCCTCCATAACGAAAAAACTCCCGGAATTACGAGCCCATCAACCAGAAATCTTCCGCAAATTTCTCCGAGAAGCACGAGCTCTGTCAAAACAACCGGATCTGAATTTTTGAGTGAGAACTCCAATTCCGACCGAAGAAGAGTTGAAATTCCCTGATGTCCTTTTGGGGTGGTTCTCGTAAAACGAATACAACTAAAGAGCTGAATAGCGCCTTTCCTTGTGCTTTTTGCTCCGCGTAATCCCTTAGCAATAAGGCGTATTTTCCCCTCTTCTTCAGTAAGAATTGTGATGAGCGCATCCTTTTCTTTATACGGTTTTAGCGACCAAACAATTCCCCGATGAGAAATTTCTCGCATACAGAATGAGAGAAAGTAATACTCCTTCGTTTTCGAAAAAACACTTAACTCTGAGTATTATACCACGAAGCTTTGTGTCCACTGGGGCATAGTTTCGAAAACTTCGGAGTATTGAAAAGTGATATTCCTAAAGCGAAGTGGTATAAAAAAGAAAAGATGCACCTTTTTCTATATCAATCAGATGCGAGGAGATGCCTCTTACTGATGAATCTTTCTACCCTTATAAAAGCGATAATCCCAGAGGTGATAAAAAGCGAAAGTAGGGCGATGAAAAACATCCCATGAAAATAATCCTGTGTTTCGAAAATAAGTGTTCCCATGAAAATTTGGTCGGAAGAAGAAGGGAAGAAATGAATGGCAGTCGGAGCAACAAGATTTATGAAAACATCAAACATCACATAACTTATGAGGAACGCCAGAAGTGAGAGCGTAATGCCTTCTAAGATGAATGGGAGACGAATGAATGCGTGCGATGCACCAACAAGGCGCATAATAAAAATTTCTTTTTTCTTTTGACTTAAAATGGAGGTCACAAAATAAGCAATGAGAAAAATAAGAATGCCCGAAAACACAAAGACGAGGAAAACTCCTCCGCTTCGAGAGAAAGAAAGAAGATGAAGAATACGATTTACTTCTTCTTTTTTTTGCTGATAGGTATCGAAAAATTCATAGTCTACTACGGTTTTAAATCGATCGTCCTCCAAAAATGCAAAAATCTCATCTGATCCCATACTTCCGGGAACAATTTCAACAGAGTCCTGAAGCGGATTTTTAAATTTATACCGCTCAAGAAATCGTACTTTTTCCGGATATTTTTCTTTCATCTGTTCCAGCGCCCGTTCCTTGGAGAAAAACTCATATTTTTGTATTTTTCCATCTTCTTTCATTCGCTCAAGTTCTGTAAGAAATCCTTCAATTTGAAAAGAGGGAACATCCTGCTGGAAAAAAACTCCTATGTCTACTTTTTTCTCCACACGGTCAACAATCCGCTGAGAAGAATCGCCAAGCGAGAGCACCATCCACGTCAGAAAAAAGACCAACGCCATAGAAATAACAGTTCCCATGGTGATCCATCGATTTCTCCAAAGAGTTTTTGTAAATTCCAAAAGTGATCGTTTGAGAAGAAGGGAGTTCATAGAAAATTTTGAATTTTAAATTCTCTTCGAGAGTCTGAGGCTCCTCAGAGCCGAATGGCTGAATTTTGAATTCGATAAGGAGTTCTTTTTATTCATTATGAAATTAACTGCTTGGAAATATACTCCTGAATTTTGACGATTTAAATTGTTCTGGAAAATGGGGAGAAAGTCGAGTGATTTTTGCTGTAGGAAAATATTCTGCCAAAAGTTTCATGGGCGCATTTTGATCATATCCTAAGGCAATGATATCCGGAGAAATCATGAGCGGAAGTTTGAGATAATCGTCTTCAAAGCCGACAAAAACTCCATCGGCGATATGTAAACTCTGAACTTGCGCTCTTCGTTCTTCTTCCGAAAACGATGGTTTTTTTCCTTTATGTTTTTCGATCGTGACATCTTTTCCGACAATGATAAAAAGTTCATCTCCGAGTTTTTTTGCATTTTTCAAAAAATCAATATGCCCCGGATGAATAATATCGAAGGCTCCAAATGCGAGGACACGAATTTTTCCTGATTTTTTTGGAGGAATCTGTGGAATTTTTTCGGTCATGGGAAAATTACGATAATGTAGAGACGCGATTAATCGCGTCTCTACGAATTGATTCACCGTTTCAAAAGGGGCAATAATTCTTCAACCTTCATTTTTTCCTGTTTTTCCTCTCCATATTTTCGAACTGTCACCATTCCTTCTTCCTTTTCCTTATCTCCCAAAACGAGCGTAAACGGAATCTTTTGCGTCTGAGCCTCTCGAATACGTTTTCCGAGACTTTCACTGGATTCATAAATTTCAACTCTTCCGCCAAATTCACGAATTTTTTCATAAATTTCTTTCGCGTATTTTTCATGTGCTTCCGCAATTGGCAAAATCGCGCATTGCACAGGAGCAAGCCAGGCAGGAAAAGCCCCAGCATAATGTTCAATGAGAAATCCGATCATGCGTTCGTGAGTGCTGAGTGGTGCGCGATGGATGCAAATCGGAGTTTTTTCAGACCCATCTCGATCGATATACGTGAGATTGAATCTTTTTGGAACGGCGAAATCGAGCTGATTCGTGGCGAGGGTAAATTCTCGACCGATCACTGACCAAATCTGGACGTCAATTTTTGGACCGTAGAATGCTGCTTCATCCTCGGCTTCCACAAAAGGCACTTTTGCATTTGTCAGAGCTTTTCGAACGAGATCTTCTGTTTTTATCCAGAGTTCTGGCTCATCAACATATTTTTTTCCCAGTCCTTCTTTGGAATGTTTTGAAAGCTGCATTTCATATTTTTCAATTCCAAACAATTTGAAGTAATACAAATACATTTCAATAACTTTGGTGAATTCTTCTTCAAACTGTTCTTCGGTACAATAGAGATGGGCATCATTCATACAGAGCGAACGAACTCGCATGAGTCCAAAGAGCGCTCCGGAATCTTCGTAGCGATAGCAATGTCCATATTCCGCGAGTCTGAGCGGAAGATCTCGATAACTTTTTGATGTCGCCGCGTAAATTTTATGATGGTGCGGGCAATTCATCGCCTTGAGATAATATTTTTCTTCATCCATTTCCATCGGCGGGAACATGGATGCCGCGTAATACGGAAGATGTCCTGAGCGGAGATACAAAGCTTCTTTCGCGATATGCGGAGTTCGAACGCGTTTGTATCCATACTTTTCTTCCATTTCTTTCGCGAGAATTTCGAGTTCTTCCACAATGATCGCTCCATTCGGAAGCCAGAGCGGAAGGCCCGGACCAATTTCATCATCAAAAGCAAAAAGTTCGAGCTCTTTCCCGAGCTTTCGATGATCTCGTTTTTTCGCTTCTTCGATCATTTTTTCATATTTTTCTAACTCTTCTTTGGTCGCAAAGGCGATTCCATAAATTCTCGTGAGCATCGGTCTTTTTTCATCTCCTCGCCAGTACGAACCAGCAACACTCATGAGTTTAAATACTCCGAGTTCTCCCGTGGAATTCAAGTGCGGACCAGCACAAAAATCGATATAAAATGGTTTTTCCGCATTCGTTTCAAAATTATAAAAAGAATAGACAGTTTCGCCTTTTTCTTTGAGATCTTTCATGAGTTCTTGTTTATACGGGTCATCCTCAAAAATTTTCTGTGCAGTTTCAAAATCAGTTTCATGGCGAACAATCGGGAAATTTTTATTCACAATCCAGCGCATTTTTTTCTCAATTTCTTTAAAATCTGCTTCGGAAATTTTGACGTCTCCGAGATCAAAATCTTGATAAAATCCCTCATCGGTCCACGGTCCAACGCCAAGCTTTACGTTGGGATAGATCATTTTCACTGCCGCGGTCATAATGTGCGATGCGGAATGTTTTCGGCGAATTTCGAGATCGTTTGCGGACATGATTGGTGAATTAAATTCGGAAAGATTGTAGCGAGTTCAGAGGAAAATAGAAATTGGGATTTTGGGAATAAGGGCTGAAAATTTTCAGCCCTTATTTTTCAAGGCTTTAAGATTATTCTATAGCGAAATTGAAAGCTTCAAGCGCATGAAGATGAGTGATATCAAAACTAGGAATATTCACGTCAGCTGAGGATATAAGTAACGGGATCTCTGTACAGCCTAAAATAACTCCTTCAGCACCAACCGAGACTAAGGCATTAATTATCTTAAGATATTTTTCTCTTGATTCACTTTTTATCTCATTCTTGCAAAGTTCATTATAGATAACTTTATGAATTACATTTCTCTCAGATTCATCAGGAGTTATTACAGAAATTCCAAACTTGGAGAGACCATCTCGAAAAAAACTATGTCCCATTGTTGCTTTTGTTCCGAGTAAACCAACTGTTTTTAATCCCATTTTTTGAATAATTCTTGCGCATGGGGTGATAATGCTCAAAAGTGGAATAGAAATTTTTTCTTGAACCCGTTTTGAAGGTATATTTGTGGTGACTGAGCAAATTAATACACAATCTGCTCCCGCTTTTTCAAGACTTTGTGCCGCTTGTATTAATACTTGGGCACTTTCTTCCCATTTGCCTTGATATTGAAGACGCATTAATGGTTCAAAATTGAGACTGTAAATCAAAATTTCTGGAGAACAAAGATTCCCAAATTTTTTATTCGCCTCTTGATTAATTATTCGATAATAATCAATTGTGGAAGGCCATCCAACACCTCCAATTAATCCAATTTTTTTCATGGGATATGAGAAAAAGTTTCTTCATAAAAAGACCTGAGCATTTCTAGTCCTCTTATGAGATCTTGTCGTCCAGAAAGACACTTAGCGATATGAAGGAGATCACGAGCTCCAGGAATTTGGAAAAGATGCTTATTTTCCTTTGGAGATTTGAGAAGGGCAAAAACTCGATCACTTCCCTCCAAAAATTCAGACATAGATAGACCATTTGGTATCTCTAAATATGGAGGCGTTCTGCTAATAAGTCCTGGAGGAACGACAATCGCAACATTTGGATCTGCCCTCTGAAATTGAGGAAGAAAGCGTACTTCGTTAAACAGGGCTTCCCCTGGACCACCAACGGAAATAATATTTCTCCCATTAGACTCATCAGCAAATAAGCTGGGTTGAGGATGATACGCGGCATATGCCAAGGCATTTTTCTGCCCTACCTCATCACCATGATGGTTACCACATGATTCTAATTTTTTCAGGATTTCTCCAGAAACATCTTTCCGTATTGCATCAATGCGATCCTGAAGTGCTGATTTGGACAATAAAGGAACTCCTTGTTGAATATCAGAATAGTTAATATATGGAAAAAGCTCAGAATGAAAATGTTCAAGATACGCTCCAATCAAAGAATGCTGTGCACGTTGAATTCTCGCTACTTGTTCAGGATCAGCTCCATTTAAATGTGGTGAAAGTGAAGCCGTACTGAAAAATCTGAGATGTACGTCTTGCACAATAGCTTTCAACTCCTTCAATCTTTGTATGCCTAATTCTAAATATGCGGGAAGCATTGGAGAAATTTGACTTCCTGCGCTCATTCCCACATTCATGCAGATGCGCTCCGTGAGAGCATTTTTAAGCAATCCATGAATTGATCTGGCACCAAAGATGAGAGGCTGATTTTCTCCCTGAATCACAGGCTTTTCAACATCAGGTGCTAATATTGCTTTTAATATCGCCCCCGATCTTTTATCTCCCTGTTCGGTATCTTCAGTATTGCAATGCATCCATTCTTCCAAGGGAATATTTGTATTTCCAACACGCCCAATGTTTTTCGGAAGAGAAGAAAATAATTTTCGTAAATCCTTGCGTTCTCGAGCACTTTGAAGATTGTCTATAACCAAAGATGAATCTATTTTTAAATGCATATAAACACAAAAATATTAAGAACAAGAAATGCATTTCCACCTCTGTACCGTACTCGGACTCACTTTCACTTCTCTCGCAATTTCTCTCACACTTTTCCCAGATTCGAAAAGCATGAGAGCCAGATCAATTTTTTCTTTTGGACTTCGGAGACGAAAATAAATTTGATCTTTATGCGCGACCCAAGTTTTTTGACATTTCGAACATTGGAATCGGTGTTCTTTTTGAGAATGAATAACGACATTTCGATTCGATGAAATCTGATAAAATTTACATTTTTTATTCGGACAGAATTGGCCTCTGATGCTCATGTATTCATTCATTGTGAAAAAATTGAAACATATAAAAAAACTCCACCTTAAGATGAGTGTGGAGTTCGCTTGTTTTTAAAATTTACATACGCGCTACCTCCACACTTTTCGTGTTGTGGTCGTAGTTGTAGAAACTAAAGATATTGCCTTGAGAAATTTTTCGGAACTGAACATTATTTTTTTGCATTACGATATTGGCATCTTAGACGTTTCTTGACAAAAGTCAATAATGGTGTACTTATAAGGCGTGGAGAAATTTATCCATATATCTTTTGTCGATGGTCCACATCAACAATTTCGATTTGGACTTCTTTTTTCCGAATCACGTAGAGAATTCTGTACGGCCACAGGCGAAGGGAATACATTGCCGAAAGAGGTCCTTTGAGCTTCTTTCCAAGAAAAGGACTTTCAGAAAGTTCTTCTATGGCTTCGAGAATTCTCTCTCGCCAGTTTTTTGGAATTTTTTTCAAGCTTCGTACTGCTTTTGCAGAATAGAGAATTGAATATTTCATGCCTCTTATAAAAACATATTTTTCACTTCTTCATGAGTGTATGTCTTTTTTGCTTGCAAATCTCTGAGTCCTTCTTCAATACCTTTCATGAGTTTTTTATCCGCGAGTATTTCGAGAGTTTCCTTCCATCCCTCAAATTCTTCGGCAGAAATCATTACTACCTTCGGCTCTCCATCAACGGTGATGGTCACCGGTGAACCAAGTTTAGAACTTTTTTTGATAATTTGAAAAAATATTTTTCGAGCATCTGTTGCGGGAATAGTGGTATGCATATATAAAGAAAGATTATATATGTACATTTTAGCGTACATATTATATATATTCAAGAAGAATTTTTATGGGTGCAAAATTCCTATACTTTATTTATAATCGAAATTGATCGACATTAATGCTGTTTTCATGAAAACTTACTACCTTGTTCTCCTCCGCCACGGTCAAAGTGAATGGAATAAAGAAAACCGGTTTACAGGATGGACTGACATCGGTCTCAGCGAACAAGGAAAAAAGGAAGCAGAAAAAGCTGGTGAATTCCTGAAAAAACACAGATATGAATTCGATCTCGGCTATACTTCAGTTTTGAAACGGGCAAACGATACGCTTGAAATCATTCTCAACAAGATGAAGATTTCACTTCCAATCGAAAAACACTGGAGACTCAATGAAAGACACTATGGAGCTCTGCAGGGGATCAATAAAGATGAAATGCGAAAAAAATATGGAGAAGAACAAGTGCAAATTTGGCGCAGAAGTTATGATATACGACCTCCAGCACTTGATGAAAATGATCCTCGCCATCCAAAATTTGATCCAAAATACAAGGACCTTTCGCCGAAGGATCTCCCTGCGACAGAGAGCCTCAAAGACACGGTTTTGCGCATGATGCCATTTATTGAAGATGTTCTCATTCCCAGCATTACCGGTGGAAAAAAGATTATTGTCGCAGCGCATGGCAACAGTTTGAGAGCACTCGTGAAATATCTTGAACATATTTCCGATGAAGAAATTCCAAAAGTAGAAATTCCCACCGGTGTTCCTTTGATTTATAAACTTGATGAAAATCTGAAGGTTCTCGAAAAATTTTATATTGAATCGTAGTAGAGACGTAGCATGCTACGTCTCTACGTACCTTCACGTAAACATATTTCTGTTTTTGCATCACAAAAAAGAGCCGACACATTGTGCGACCCTTTTTTGTGAGTGACGAACTATGATCCAGCATTTATTTTCGGCAGCAGCTTCCGCCCTCTTCTCCTTCTTTTCCATCTTGGCAACATTTGCTGCACGGACAGAAAAAATAGGTAATAACTTTCATGATTGCAGCAACTCCAACAACTGCATAGACTATATTTTCAACGAGCGGTGAGTTTGCAAAAACAAGATTTACAATATTTGCGTTCGTTCCCAGGAAATATCCAAGCGCTACCAGCCCCCAATTGAGACCACCAATAATAACGATAGTCGCTAATGTACAACACAATGGACATTTTTTGCATTTCATAGAAAAAAGAGAAAGATAGAAAGTGAAGACAGTGTAGCATTCACCAAAAAAAAATCCACCCTTTTTCGCGAAAATGAGCGCTAATATTACATTTCCCTGAGATATCCCCATGCGTGAAGCCTATCAGAATCCTCATACCATCTGTCACCGATATCTTTTCGATAATACATGTGCGGAATACTGATACTTTTTATTCGAGAATATGCTTGTTCTTGGGCCTGTTTCATGGTTTGTCCCGTGCCGCAAACGATGAGCACAACTCCTGAAGAACCAGTCACTACCCATTCCCCATTCACGAGTTTTACATCCTCAATATGAATCCCATCGGTCACTGTTGGTTTTTTAAAATACACAATCGAATCTTTTGACATCACTTGAAAAGTTTGTTCGGCACGAAATGGAAAAGGAGGGACAACAATGCGTACACCAATTTGAAATCCGATTTTTGTTTTTAAAACTGGTTCTTTCCCAGAAGCAAGTTCGAATAAGAACTGCCCAATTGGTGTTATCATTCCTTCCTGCTGAATACTAATCGTGGGATACCCAAAACGCGATGTCCACTCAAGCGGATAAATTCCCTGTCCATTCACCATACAGTTTATATCGATATATCCAACATACCCTACTTCCGCAAGTTTTCCTTCGATTTTTTTGAGAGTGAGATTAAAAATTTTGTTGGGACCAGACCAAAACATAGTAGTTCCCATTTCACCAGTAGAAGGACCGAGATTTCCCGGAAAAAGTTTTTTATGCTCAAAATTTACATTAATCGGATAGATAAATTCTTTTCCGTTAAAAAACGCACCAATGGCAATTTCAACGCCATTTATTCTTTTTTGAAGCTGAAATCTGGGACCTTTTTTTCCCCATGCATTTTTATAGTCGTTTAAAACTTGAAGCACATCACGCCCATCTTCTTCTTCTCCAACAAAAAGAAAGCCTTTTGCGACTTCTCCACTTGGTTTAATAACATATTTTGCGGGATGTTTTCTCACAAATAGAATCGCATCATCAAACGAGGAGAAATCCTGATACGGAATAATAGGAATCCCATATTTTTTTAGTTCTTCCTGTCCAAATGTTCTGTTATCCTCAAGTTCATCAGTATATTGAGTCCCACCAACAACATATTTTCCCTGTTTCCTCAATTTGTCGGCTACTTTTCCAAGTCCCAAAACATCATCAAAAATAATAACATCCGCCCAAGGAATTTCCGAACGCCACTCTGATACTTTTGGAACAAAACCGTTCGCAACTTCCCTTTCTTCTTTATCTCGTATGTACGATTTCACGTTATGACCTTCTTTGATAATCTGCCACGCCAAATCTCCTGCAAGCCCTCCATAAGAAATAAATAAAAAATTCTTGGGAGAGATGGCACCGGGAGGCATTTTTTTGGGGGAAAAAATATACGTCCAATTTATATTCCAAATAGAAAAAAAGTAAATAGATTCTTTTGGCAACCTTTATGACGTGCTTCTTTTGACTTTCCCGTTTAAATTCGGTATAAACTGTCAGCTTACTTTGAGGACAAAAATGGATATTCGAAATATCGCTATCATCGCGCACGTAGATCATGGAAAAACCACGCTTGTGGATGCGCTCCTCAAAGCTGGCGGAGCATTCGCTGCCTATGAACATGTAGAAAAATGTGTTATGGACAGTAACGAACTCGAAAAAGAAAGAGGTATTACGATTTATTCGAAAAATGCTGCTATTACATATAAAGATACAAAAATAAATATTGTTGATACGCCTGGACATGCTGATTTTGGAAGTGAGGTGGAACGTATTCTGAGTACTGTAGATGCCACTATTCTCGTGGTTGACGCTTTTGAGGGACCCATGCCTCAGACAAAGTTTGTATTGCAAAAATCCCTTGCACTCAAAAAAAAGGTTTTGGTAGTGGTGAATAAAATCGATAAATCAAGCGCGAGGCCAAATTGGGTGATTGATCAGGTATTTGATCTCTTTGTGAAACTTGGCGCAAGCCCAGAGCAACTTGATTTTCCCTACATGTATGCAATTGCGCGAGAAGGAATTGCCATTCTGGATCTTCTTGATGAAAGGAAAGATATTACGCCACTTCTCGAATTCATTCTCGAACATGTTCCTGCTGCTCCGCAAAACATAAATGCGGTTTTTCGCATGCAACCAGCAACACTTGCGTATGATAATTTTTTGGGACGACTTGCTATCGGACGTGTCCACGAAGGAATGCTCTCTACAAACCAAGCCGTAGTAGTGCTTTCCCCTGACGGGAAAAAACGAAATGGACGTGCAACAAAGATATTTACATTCCAGGGGCTTAAAAGAATTGAAGTATCTGAAGTTTCAGCAGGAGATGTTGTGGCGATTGCCGGAATTGCTGATATTTATGTGGGAGAAACTATTGCTGGAAACGATACCATAAAACCGCTTCCTGCTATTCGTGTTGATCCGCCTTCACTCGCGATGTATTTCATGGTGAACGATTCGCCGTTTGCCGGCACTGAGGGAAAGTTTGTGACCAGCCGCCAAATTCGTGCCCGACTTGAAAAAGAATTGGAAACGAATGTGGGACTCAAAATTGAATTTTCTGAAAATGCCGATCACGTAAAAGTTCTCGGGAGAGGCGAAATGCATCTTTCTGTCCTTATTGAGTGCATGCGACGAGAAGGCTTTGAATTACAAGTGTCTCAGCCGGAAGTGGTATTTCAGGAAAAAAATGGTCAAATACTCGAACCTATGGAAAACGTTGTTATTAACGTTCCTGAAGAAATTGGAGGAAAAATAATTGAACTCATGTCCCAACGAAAGGGCGAAATGGTCAACCTTCAGACAGAGAATGGGCTCACCACTCTTGAATTTTTAATTCCTGCACGTGGAATACTCGGTATTCGTTCAAATTTCATTATTCTCACCAGGGGAGAGGGAACTCTTTACAGTTCATTTTCACATTTTGCTCCACATGTTGGCCCAATTCAAAAACGCCAAGTGGGATCTCTTATTTCGGCAGAAACTGGCAATGCCACAGCGTATGCTCTCTGGAATTTACAGGAACGAGGCGCAATTTTTATTCATCCAACAACAAAAATATATGAAGGAATGATTCTTGGTGAACATAACCAGGGAAATGATCTCACCGTGAATGCGATTAAGGGGAAAAAATTGACGAACGTTCGAGCTTCTGGTACAGACGAAGCCATTGTGTTAACACCACCAATAGAAATGACATTAGAAAAAGCTATGGAATATATCAAAGAAGATGAATACGTGGAGGTGACGCCAAAAAATATCCGACTTCGAAAAAAATGGCTTACAGAAATAGAACGGAAAAGGAATAGGGAGAAATAATGGTGCCCCCGACAGGAATTGAACCTGTATCAAGACGTTAGGAGTGTCTTATTCTATCCGTTGAACTACGGGAGCAGAGTCAATCACGAATTACGAATGTTATTTCTCATACAAGAGTATATGAATTGAATTAATCGTATAATTCGTAATTGGATTAGGCTTTGTTGCACAAATAAATTGTACGGGAATAGGAGTATGTCTAAGATGAGGAGGAACAATAACCTCTTTCAAAATGAAAAAGAAATCCTCACTTAGACAGAGATATCGTATCGCAAATTGGAAAGAGTACAATAGGG
>JACRHZ010000062.1 GCA_016220175.1 Candidatus Peregrinibacteria bacterium | reverse complement strand
TCTCAAAAAGGAGTTATCTGCCTGGCAAAAACAACGCAATCAAAGTCTATCAACAATTCAATGGAAATTCACAAAGCAAGATGCTGACCAAAAACTACAGAGACACTATACATGAAATTATTTATTGGAAATTATACTAGCAACCACGTTTATTAAATGAGTATGCGCACTATTAGAACGATCTAATTTTGCCTGATCCTTGTAGATTAATATCGAATCTCTGGCCTTTCTTACTTTTTCTTCAACCATTTGATATTCACTCAGAGTCCCACTGTGAAGAAATAATGGCTGATCAACATCATTGATATTAAAGACAGGATTTAAGGCAAAAACATTTCTGGCTAAGTGATAACGATCATCCTCAAGATAAATTATTCCCAAAGTTTTAGGCCAAGCAAGAATAGTTGATATCCGTCTTGGAATCATTGTAGGACCAATATCCTCAGCAGCAATCGATTGTAAATAATCGATAATTTCATTTCTCGTTGCTCCGGTTTTATTTAACTCAATGTAAGGGAATAGTTTTTGATAGAGATTTAGATGCATAACTGAGTCTTGTAAAACTGGATTGGTTAGTTTGGGATCTTTTAAAAATTCTAGTCCGCGAGAAGTAAGTTTTGCATTATTACTTTCATTTGTTACAAATCCAAGAATTTCAGCAGCTCTTCTATAGTATCTCCCCTGACGATCATCCCTTTCTATTCCACTAATACTGTTTGCAATCTCAATATCCGTTCTTTTCCCTTTTCCAATTGCAATAACTGTCTCAATGACAGATTCTAATCTGTCCGCCTGTGGTAAGTCTTTACTGCTAATTCTCATAATTAGTGAGCGATAAATAGGTACTCTTTAACAGAGTTGGCATTATTCCCAATCTTGTGATTGTGATTTCCAAACGAATATTTGTGATTTAATTCTCCTACTTTTACATGCTTTTTATGTCGCTTTAGTAATTCAATCATTTCTTCCTTCGTTGGTAAAGAATTGGAGGAATATGAAACAACCAAAATGCTGTATGGAAACATGGAAAACAAATCATCAAATGCTTTATATACTGTTTGTCTTGAATCGAATCTTGTTATTTGCTTCTTTAATTTCTTTGTCTTCGTAGAAAAGTCTATCTCAGCAGAGCGCCAGTATGAACATAATCCTTCAACAAAATGGTATCGACGCAAATAATCATTATCCGATCGTAACGAAAAATAAGGAGGGTCTATGTAGACAAGATCAAAATTATTATTTTGTAGACTGAATATATTCCCAAAAAATGTTTGGTTACTCTGGCCGTTATCAAATACGGCCTGATTGAACTCATTAACGGCATTAATAAAATGTTCTTCAAGAGAAAGCCGCAAATCTTTTCTGTCGTCATCATATCTGTTGCCCGTATAAGTAAAGATGCCTCTAGGGCGTTTCTTTATGCATGCTTTACACAAAGCTGCAATAGCAATAGATTTCTTATATTTACTATTCAACAGTGAGATATTGTGCATTATTCGTTCTAGGAAGCGATATTCCTCTTCCTCAAAATACAATCCTTCAAAAGTCTTGCATATAAAACCGTCAGTTTTAACCGGTGTAGAGAGAATTAATTTTGATTCATCGTCTTCAATTGTTTCACTACTATTTTCTATAGTGGCAGATGAAATACATGCTGCGTATCTAAGTACATCATTGGTCGATACTCTTTTGCCTTTTGTTTTGAACATGTAACCTACAGAACCGCTGCCGCTGAAGGCATCTAATACTGAGTTGAATTTTAAATCTTTTACATTGTCCCAGATAAAGTCCAGCAACTTGTACTTACTGCCCATGTACCTTGTTGTAGGGAACTTTGCCATTTGATCAAAAACCTTCCAAGACAGAGCCGATTTCTCTAAAAGCAGGGGTGGATTCATAGTATTATGACTTCCTGAATGGAATTTCTCCCGGCGGCAAGTTTGTTAATATATCTCTTTGCTTCAACAATTTTAATATTGCAGCCTTTATATATCTCTAATATAAAATCGCAGTACGAATTGCTGGCAATTACAAAGCAACCGAGATTCTTTAAGTCAAGAATAATATCCCTTAGTTCAATTTGATCTTCCTCACAGAAAGATTTTTTTGTGTACCTTTTAAAATCTGAATATTTACTAATTGGATGGTATGGAGGATCTATGTAAATCAAATCTCCGCTTCTCGCATACTTGCACAGTATTTCCTTGTAATCAGCACACTCAATTATAGTGTCTTGCAATGCACGACTCACAGCACGCAGTTTTCCTGACTCACAAATCCGAGGATTGACATAACGACCTATCGGCACGTTAAATTTCCCTTCTTTGTTTACTCTGTAAAGTCCATTGAAACAGCACTTGTTGAGATAAATAAATCTGGCTGCGAGACTGATAGAATCTAGTTGAGTAGTGTCCTGTTTGCGTAAGAAATAATAAAAATCGTGGCAATATTCGTATTCCTCTAATTTTTGAATCAACTCCTCGACATTATCTCTAATTATCAAATATGCATTTATTAGCTCAGCATTTGAATCATTTATTACAGCTTTATCGGGCATCAAGTCAAAAAACAACGCTCCTCCGCCAATGAAAGGTTCGATATATTGATTATAATTCGATGGCATATATTTTCTAAGCTCTGATAAAAGTTGTCTCTTTCCTCCCGCCCATTTTACAAATGGTTCAATTTTAATCGGTTTGGCATCTAAAAAAAATTCGTTGTTGTTTGTGTTGCAATGAACATGTCAGTATTGTACACAAAAAATTCCATATCCCGTATTCACTTTTGCTGCGACACTATATAAATGTGTTATAACATATTTTAGTATGCCTTCCCTAGTGTCTCAAAATAAAAAATAGAGTTTTTCTTTTTAATACAATTTCGGGTAATAACAAAAATGGTATAGACCGGTTAGATTGAATAATCCGTAATTATTTTGTACTATTCCTCCGCACTCTTCAGATTTCTTCTCGCAACATGATTACTCGGGCTCTTCTCTCGCTTTCTGACAAAACGGGAATTTTAGAATTTGCAAAATTTCTTGTCTCAAAAAATATTGAAATACTTTCTACAGGAGGAACTGCAGAGCTTCTCAAAAAAAATAAAATTCCGGTGACAAATGTTTCCGATTTTACCGGATTTCCAGAAATTTTTGATGGGAGAGTAAAAACCATTCATCCGAAAATTCATGGAGGACTTCTCTCTCTTCGAGGAAATAAAGAGCACGAAAAAATTGCTCAGGAAAATGATATTCAGCCAATTGATCTCCTCGTAGTAAATCTCTATCCATTTGAAAAAATTGTTCAAAAAGAGAATGCTTCTGAAGCGGAAATTATTGAAAATATCGATATTGGTGGTCCTTCAATGCTGAGATCGGCAGCGAAAAATTTTCAAAGAGTTACCGTTATCATTGACCTGGGTGATTTGCAAATGGTGCAGCAGGAAATAGAAGCGAATGGTGACACATCTCTGGAAACAAGGAGAACTCTTGCGGGAAAAGTATTTGCGCGGACAACGTTATATGATGTCGCTATTTCACAATATTTTTCTCCGGGGCAGCTTCATATTATGGGTGAAAAAATTCAGGATTTGAGATACGGAGAGAATCCCCATCAAAAAGCGGAATTTTACAGATCTCCTCACCCATTTTCTCCTTCGATTGCTACTGCGAAAAAAATTCAGGGAAAAGAACTTTCTTTTAATAATATTCTCGATGCAAACGCAGCGCTCCAAATCCTCACAGAGTTCGCATCAGATGAAAATATTGCAGTCATTATGAAACATTTAAATCCCTGTGGAACGGCGAAGGGAAAAACCATCGAGCAGGCTTTTGCAAAAGCGCTGGAAGGTGATCCTCTTTCTGCATTTGGAGGAATTGTAGCGGTAAATCAAGAAGTTTCTGAAGAGCTTGCCACAAAACTTACAGAAATGTTTTTAGAGATCGTTATTGCGCCAAAATTTTCACCTGAATCACTTCAAATTTTTTCAAAAAAGGAGAAATTACGAATTCTCGAAGTGGGAGAAATTTCCTCTCCAATTGGAGAAAAAGATGTTCGATCCGTTTTGGGAGGTTTTCTCGTTCAAGATTTGGATACAAAACAAGTTTCCGAATCTGATCTCACCGTAGTGACGAAAATTCATCCAACACGTGATCAAACTCAAGACCTGCTTTTTGCTGCAAAAATTTGTCGAAATGTGAAATCAAATGCCATTGTGCTTGTGAAAAATCTCCAAACCGTTGGAGTAGGAGCAGGGCAAATGAGCCGAGTTGATTCTGCTTTTATTGCCATTACCAAGTCTGGAGATCGATCAAAAGGATCCGTTGCAGCTTCTGATGCATTTTTTCCTTTTCCTGATGCGGTAGAAACTTTAGCGAGAGCGGGAGTAATG
Source organism: Candidatus Peregrinibacteria bacterium (assembly GCA_016220175.1). Classification (NCBI taxonomy): domain Bacteria; phylum Candidatus Peregrinibacteriota; species Candidatus Peregrinibacteria bacterium. The sequence goes on along the minus strand of JACRHZ010000062.1, from coordinate 6,884 downwards.
GCAATTATTCATCCGGGAGGATCAATTCGCGATGCAGAAGTAATTCAAAAATCTGATGAACTTGGAATTGCAATGGTATTTTCAGGAGTCAGAGCGTTTCGACATTGAATGTAGGGGCGTTACATGTAACGCCCTTTTTTCGTGTACAAAAAATATTCAAAAAAGTAATAGATCGCCAAAAAACACATTGTAAATATTCCCCAGAGGAAAAGTTTTTCCGGAACAATCAGGTAGCTGAAACCGACGTTAGCAACCAAAAGGGGACTTGTGACAATATACCAAGAGTTGAGGCGTTCAAAGAGCCCAAAACACACTCCGAGTGCGCTCATGAGAAGCATGAACATGGGAAATATTTTGGCGAGAAGATGAGAAGAAAATACTTTTCCAAGTGTGGTCGAAAATTTTTTCAGAGTAAAAACGAAGAGAGGAATTGGTATTACTGAATAGAGAAACAGAATCGGAATGAGCCAAGGAGCTTCAAAGCATCGATTATAGAGGTCTTGGTTTCCGCAGAGTTCGAGCACGTGCCTGATTTCTGTGAAAACGTATGGAATATTGGGAAAGAAGAAAAAGAAAATTCCGCTGAGCATTAGAAATTGGCACTTTTCGTGGAAGAGAAGTGATGACCACTTTTTTGAATAAAATTTATGTTCAATGAGTAACGTCATTCCGAACACAAAAAATATAAGTATGTAGTTCCAGATTATCCAAAAAGAATTCATCGTACCTGAGAAAATTGGCATCCTATTATTCCAAAGAACAGAAAGAACCGCAAAGTTTAAACCAAGAAAATTGGCAAATTCATTATTTTTTGAGAAAATACGAATATCCTCTTTTGACCATATTTGCATGAAGGTCGCGCTTGTCCACGAAATGCTGGTAAAAATGGGAGGCGCCGAACGAGTGCTTGAAGTCTTTCAGGAAATGTTTCCCGAGGCTCCAATTTTCACGCTTCTTTATGATGAATCAGTGTGCGGCACAGTATTTCCGCGCGAGAAAGTGCAAGTGTCATCGCTCCAAAAGTGGGTGAATTTTAAAATTCCAAGACAGTTTCTCGTCAGCAAAATGCCTACGGCGATAGAATCATTTGATTTTTCTGGATTTGATCTCGTGCTCTCTTCCTCATCTGCCTTTGCACATGGAATTCTCGCGCCGCTTATGACGAAACATATTTCCTACATCCATTCTCCCATGAGATATGCGTGGGATTATGCGCATGAATATCTTCGTGAAAAATCAGAAGGAACATTTGGTGGAATAAAAAAAATTATCATTCGAAATGCGGTGCATAAATTTCGAACATGGGATTTTTCTGCTTCAGACAGAGCAGATCTTCTCCTCGCAAATTCGAAAACAACACAAAATCGTATCCAAAAATATTGGAGAAAAGATTCGGAGATTCTCTATCCACCAGTTGATATTTCCCGCTTCGAGGTCACAAGTTCTCATGAAAATTATTTTCTCATTCTTTCGACGCTCACGAGATACAAGCAGATCGAATTGGCAATAGCTGTTTTTAACAAACTTCCAAAACATCGCCTTATCATTATCGGAGAAGGAGAGGACAGGAATCGTCTTGAAAGATTTGTTACAGGAAATAATATCGAATTTCTCGGACGAAAAAGTGATGCTGATGTTGCTGAATTTCTGAAGCATTGTCGTGCGCTTATTTTTCCAGGACTTGAAGATTTTGGGATTGCTCCGGTAGAAGCTATGGCCTCAGGAAAACCAGTTATTGCGTTTGGAAAAGGTGGAGTTACGGAAAGTGTCATTCCCGGAAAAACGGGAATATTTTTTCCAGAATCCACGCCAAAAAGTCTTGAAAAAGCGCTTCTCGAATTTTTTCAGCTAGAAGAAAACGGAGCATTTTATCCAAAAGAATGTCGAAAAAGGGCGGAAGAGTTTTCGAAAGAGAAATTTCAGCAAGGAATAGAAAATGTTGTTCGAAAAATTATGAGCTGAAAATAAGTTATTTTCCAAAACCAGTTGGAAATTTTATGAAGCTGCTTCTGTTGTATTTTATAATGGGAAACCAAGATATCGTTGACTTCCTCTTTACAACCGTCATCCCCCAACGGGGCCTCTTTGAGGCCGACCGCAGACGTGGAGCATCAGGGTTTCCAAGGAAAAACTGAATATAACGAACTGGAGGGATCTCACTTCATCAGAAATGAACACCGAACGAAGCGTACAGGAATCATGACAAGAGATTCCTCCGGTTCCCAAATCCCACACTCCTCCACATCTTCCTAAAGCTGAATTTCTGCAGTCGGAATGACGAGGAGTGTGGTGAGAACTTGTTTCTGTCTGATTCTCATCCACTGATTTTGAAAAAAACCCGTGAATATCTTAATTATTCCCATTCAGTAAGACGATTATTTTTTTCGTCTTTTAGCATAGCATCGTATGATTTTTTCTGCGCTTTTGCATATTTTGCATCGTGACCAGATTTAATAAATGCTTTTTCCACATCTTTCCCGGTGGTATTGAGAGGAGTGTCCTCTGCTTCCAATGCGAAAGCAATTTTTTTCTTTCTCACGAATTTCTCGAGTATTTTCAAAAATTCCTCTGCAATTTTTTCTCCCCGAAGAGTTTTTACAAGTTTCCCCGCGATATACACCGGAGCACTAGGATTTTCGGATTTTCCCGGCAAACTGATGCCAATATCCGCATGTTTTGATTCGCCCGGACCATTCACTGCGCATCCCATGACAGCAATTTTTAGATTTTCTACTCCTGGATATTTTTCCTTCCATATTTTCATGTTTTTTTCAATATGCATATTCACCTTTTTGGCGAGTTTTCTGTAAAAATCGGATGATGTGCGTCCGCAGCCGGGACAAGAAGTTACCATTGGGCGAAAATGTCGAATTCCGAGCGTTTGGAGAATGTATTTGCAAATTTCGACTTCTCGTTTTCTTGGAGCCTTTGGTTCGGGAGTGAGTGAAACACGAATCGTATCGCCAATTCCTTGCTGCAAAAGCGTTGAAAGCGCCGCGGTACTCGCAACAATTCCTTTATCTCCAGATCCAGCTTCTGTAAGTCCGAGATGGAGACAAAAATCAGTTCTTTGCGCGAGTTCTTCATAGCACCAGATCACATCCTGAACATCAGAAACTTTTACCGAAAGCACGATTTTATTTTTCGAAAGTCCGAGTTTCATTGCAAAATTCGCAGAAAGAATTGCCGATTCCACCAGAGCTTCTCGAAATACTTCGCGATCAGATTTTTGATTTTTTCGTTTTGCATTTTTCTCCATCATTTCGGTAAAGAGCTCTTCATCAAGCGATCCTGAATTCACGCCAATTCGTACAGGTTTTTTATTTGTGATCGCAATTTCAATAATTTTTTCAAAATTTTCATCGTGCGAATTTCCTTTCCCGACATTTCCAGGGTTAATTCGATATTTATCGAGCGCTTTCGCGCATTCAGGAACTTCCTCTAAAAGTCGATGTCCAACAAAATGAAAGTCTCCAATGAGCGGAACATCGTATTTTGAATTTTTCTGCATCAGTTCTTTTATTTTCGGAATTGCCTCAGCTCCATTTTTATCCATAACCGTTACTCGAACTAGTTCTGAACCGGCATCGACCAACTCTTTGATCTGCTCAAACGTTGCTTTCACATCAGCAGTATCAGTATCCGTCATGGACTGAATCGCAATCGGATTTTTTCCGCCAATTTTGAGTTTGCCGATGGTAATTTCGGTAGATGAACTCTGCTTCATGTACTTCTATTTTAATTCAAAAATAATTTTTTGAAAATGTACTTCCTCCGCGACTATACATATAACAAGATAAATTGGATCACACGCAAATTTCTCAAATGGAGTAAAAATTTCTGCTGATTGTTCATGCGTCCCAAAGCATTCTCTCAAAAAATTTCCCGTTTCCCTCCCTCCCGTCCAGCAGTGCGAGACGACTGCAGGCGCGCAGTATCAAGAAAAATTAAGAAAAAATTGAGCATGTCTTTTTGGAGACATCTCTTGCAACCAGAAATAAACGCTGAATTCAGTGTTCAGAATTGGTGATGAGAGATTCCTCCAATTGGTGAATATTCACTTTTTAGGAAAACATATCTGGAATTTTAGTTTCTGCAGTCGAAATGACGAAATTATTCGTAAGAATTGCCTTTGAGTTGATTTCTCCTCAATGATTTTGAAAAAAAACCACTGACTACTTGTTCCTGAACACTTAAAACATTGCACTTTGAAAGCCTTTTTCCAGGATCATTCCGAGAGGTTTTTCTATAAAATCAATTTCAAATCCAAAAAGATCTTTGGCATTCAATATTATTTTTTCACGATCTGTTTCCATAACGAGAAACGAACCTTTTACCGAGAGAACCTTTCCGCTGAGGATATCGCCAAGCTTCAGAGAAATAGCGTGCAGTGGTTTTTGACAATTCTTTGCATCTTGAAGATGGAAATAATTTTCAAAATTGAGAAATTCACATGGCTCTTTGAGAAAACTTTTTATTTCCGGGCGATCGTGGAGAAGCGCTGGAATGTATTTTTGAATGGCACTAAGAAGAACCCTTTTCCCCTCTTCTTCTGATATATCGGGAAAAAGAAATTCCTTTTTCTGAGAAGAGAGAATTTTATCGGGAATTCCACATTTTGTGAGAAATTTTTCTGCCTGACGGGCAAGAATTCCTCCCATTCCTTCCGCGAGAATAAGCGCAAAATGTGTTCCCTGTTCCATCTGACGCAAATATCCGCGTGACACCGAAGAAACACCGACTTTGAACATGTCCTTCTGAAAAAGCGCCAGATAGAGATAATGCGGCGTTTGGAGCTTTTCCAAATCTTCCGAAGAAAACATCCCTAAATTGTCGCCATCGCAAAATTGCGCGACGGAAAGTCCTTCTTTTTGTTTGCAATCAGGACATTTTCGGGATCCCACATTTTCGTGAGGACACGGATTCCACACGCCGTTTTTTTCATATCCAGCACATTTTATGCCACTAGTAATGGAAAGTGTAAGATTTTCTCCAAACACAAGCTTTTTCTCCTCAAGTTTTCCGTCTTTGGAACAGAGAAACTGTGGGGTTTTTTCATCTTTCCATTGAAAATCAAAAATTCGATGCGGCATGATACATGAAGACGTGCTCTCTGGATTATTCCAGAAACGCATGGAGGGCACAATCTTATGTTTCTCATGACAATGAAAATACCGTAGAGACAAGGCATTGCCTTGTCTCTACAAAATTGATTACCTCATAACGGGAGCTTCTTTAAATGCCCAGATAAGTGGGCACCACTTTTTAAGCCTATCATCATTAATGTACCGTGGATTAGTCAATGCAATAATCTCCCTTACAGTTTCAGGATACGCCTTTATAAACCCGTCGTGATTTGCAATGTTTAATAGCACTCCCTCATCCACATAAAGATTTCTCTTAGCTCTTATTAACTGATTACTTATCCACGTATTTGCATACACCATTATATCTGTAAAATTCACTCGATGTTTACGATAACCACCGAGAAAAATTCTGTAGCCTTCATAAGAATCTTGAATAGACTCAAAATATTTATCAAGATCAACGTTTACATGAGAATCTAAACAAAAACCTATTGCGGCTGCTTTTATATTTGGGTCTATTCCTGTTTGGTCGATCAAAGGTTGTATGTTATTTTTTACAACCTGCTCTGAAAGCTTATTCCCAGAATTGAATGCATCCAATATTGCTATGGTATTTATTGGATTTGCTCTTTGAATATATTCATTCGCCTGGTCAAAAGTACAAATTCTCGCAATAAAACTAGGTGCGTAATAATCTAAATTTTTATTTTTATAATCAAATCCATCTAAATAAGTCCTTACTTGGTCAAATGAAAATTCCTTATCCATATTACTCAAACAATCTATAATCGCTAATCGCAAGTCAGGGACTTTTATTGCGTCATCTAAGATGGGTTTTATTTCTGCAAGTGAAGGTTTTAATCTCCCAAGATTTTCCAATATTTTTTCCTGATAATCGGCATTATTGCTATTTTCAACATACAGATTTTTCAAAAGAGAAACTCCTTGAGACCCTTGAGATTCTTGTAAGAATACAGGAAATATATTCATTGCAGAGCTTCTGACATAATTTGAGGTTCCTGTTTGAGAAACTATATGGGTTAAAACAAAAGGTATATCTCTTTGATAAGGTTGGCTTGCTGTATCAGGAGTTTTATCGTAACTCTGAGGAGCGAAATATCCATTATAAGTTATTAATTCATTCCAGTTAGAAAATTGAGTTTCAGTACCGTTCAAGTTATAAGTAAATTCCTTAGCAAAATCATCTCCGTGTTCTTTCACAAATTTATCAAAATCAAACTTTTCATATTCTGCTATTACTCCGCGATCTGCATCTGTGAGGAGAGAGGAAAGATCTTGTGGTGATACTTCAGGCTGAGGAGCTGCCGCTTGTGGAGCGGCTGGTTCTGGCTGTTCCACTGCTATACCAGGAATTTCTGCTTCTGCCGCAGGCTCAGCTGACGGTGCCTCAATAACTAATTTCGTTAGTTCTTCAGTCTTACTGGATCCTTTTTTTAAAACAAGTTTTAAGTCATAAGTTCCTTCAAGACCTTCACTATATTGATTAAGAACTATTTTTCCATCAGAATAACACTGCTCAAATATATTTTTATAATCTACCCAACCTCCCCAGTCGGATGCACCTTTTTTTACAAAATAATCCGAGATTTCCCACCCTGTCAGTAAATTTAATTGCACATTACTGTTTCGGCTGGCATCTAGTATTATTTCCAATAAATAATTTCGTGTGATATACTTGGGACGATATTTTTCTTGATACGCATGAAAAAATATATCGTTCATCTTTCTCAAAAGGAAAAAATACAAATACAGAAAATATTACAAAAAGGAAAGCAT
>JACRHZ010000061.1 GCA_016220175.1 Candidatus Peregrinibacteria bacterium | reverse complement strand
TTCATCATATTTTTTAATATTAATTTAATTTTTAAAAGAAAATACTTATCGAATTTCATTATCTTCCATATCAAAATTGTGCAAAAAAATAACTTTTGGCAAAACGTTTAAAAAGACTTCCTCTCAACATTTTTCGACTTTTCTATTCTGTTGTCGGACTCCGACAACACAAAAGAACTTTTATGAAATCCAATTCTGGATCGGATTTAAGATGCGGCTCTCTTTTTCTTATTAAATTATCTGAATAAGAATTTTCGCCAAAATTTGTGGCTTCATTCAAAGTAATTATGGGATTTATATTTGGAAGAATCTTAAAAAAAATAGAAAATTGTTGAAATGCGAGAATTCATGCCCCATAATGCCTCCGAATTTTATTGATATTCTCATGCTCCTTGCAACTCCTCTCAACGACATGCATAAAAAGATGGGAGCTCGCATGGTGGATTTTGGAGGATGGGATATGCCCGTCATTTACACAAATCAAATTGAAGAACATCACGCAGTGAGGAAAGCAGCGGGAATTTTTGACGTTTCACATATGGGAGAAATTATGATTGAGGGGAAAAATGCATTCCATCTCGTTCAGAAGCTTGTTTCAAAGAATATTGAACATATGGAAAATGGAAAAGTAATTCTTGGAGTTATGTGCAATGAAAAAGGCGGAATTATTGATGATCTTACGGTGTATAAATATCACGATGAAAAATATCTCCTCGTGGTAAATGCTGGCACCGCAATAGGAGACTATGAATGGGCACTCAAGCATGCTCAAGAATTTGAAGATGTTCGCGTTACAAATGTGAGTGATGATACTGCGAAAATTGATCTTCAAGGACCAAAAGCTCAGGAGATTCTTCAAAAACTCACGAAATCTGATCTTTCTGAAATAAAACGATATTGTTTTGTAGAGATTGAAGTTGCAGAAATCCCAATGACCATTTCCCGAAGTGGATATACTGGGGAAGATGGATTTGAACTCTATTTTGCAAAAGAACATGCAAAAAAAATTTGGGATGCACTTCTCGAGGCGGGAAAAGATATGGGCCTCCTTCCGTGTGGTCTTGGATCACGAGATACTCTCAGAACTGAATGTGGCATGATGCTCTATGGTCACGATATTGATGATGAGCATACTCCGCTCGAAGCAGTGTATGGATGGGCAGTTTCGTTTGAAAAAGATTTTATTGGCAAAAAGGCGCTTATAAGGCAGAAGGAAGAAGGACTCAAGAGAAAACTTGTTGGATTTGAAATGATCGAACGTGGAATTGCGCGTGATCATTATCCGATATTTAAAAATGGGGAAAACGTTGGGAATGTTACGAGTGGAACTCCTTCGCCAACACTCGGGAAAAATATTGGAATGGGATATATCCGTTCTGATCTCAAAGCACCTGGAACGGAAATCGAAATTCAAATTCGAAATAATTTTGTAAAAGCGAAAGTTGTGGAGTTGCCTTTTTATACACCAGCGTATAGGAGGAAGTAGGAAGCAGGAATTAGGAATTAGGGATTAAGGAAGTCACTTTTTTACTTTTTTTATTTTCTTTTTTATGGAAGCATACAAAATCCCCGATGGTCTTTATTACACGAAAGAACACGAATGGGTAAAAATACAAGGCGATACTGCAACGTGTGGCATTACCGATTATGCTCAGCATCTCCTTACTGATGTTGTTTTTGTAGAACTTCCAGCTGCAAAAAAAGAGGTAAAACAATTTGGTCCAGCTTGCGTTGTGGAATCTGTAAAGTCAGTTTCGGATGTCTACGCTCCCGTCGGAGGAACCATTTCTAAAGTAAATTCAGAACTCGAATCTGCGCCAGAGCTCATAAATAACGATCCGTATGAAAAAGGGTGGATATTTCAGCTTTCAGGCGTCGATGTCCATGAGACTTCGAATTTGATGGATGCAGCAGCGTATAAGGCGTTTATAGAGCAGAATGCACATTAAAAATTTTTATATATCTCACAGGAATAAGGAATTATGAATCAGGAATTAGGGAGAAAAAAGTCATTTATTAAGCAGGATGCACATTAAGATTTTTTATATATCTCACAGGAATAAGGAATTATGAATCAGGAATTAGGGAGAAAAAAGTCATTTATTAAGCAGAATGCACATTAAGATTTTTTAATATACCTTTCTCAAAAGAATAAGGAATTATGAATCAGGAATTAGGGAAAATAAAGGCTTTTACCGATCTTGATGCTTGGAAAGAAGGACATGTGCTTGTACTTATGATTTATGAAATCACAAAAAGATTTCCTAAAGAAGAAATATTTGGATTAGTGAGTCAAATGAGAAGAGCGTCAGTATCAATTACCTCAAATATTGCAGAAGGGTTTAGTAGACAGTCATATAGAAAAAAAGTTCAATTTTATTCAATCGCACAAGGATCTGTTACCGAAATTCAGAATCAACTCATTATTTCAAAGGATGTACAATTTGTTTCAGAGGAAAAGTTTCGAGAAATATTTTGCAAGTCTATTCAGGTTCATAAAATAATCACAGGACTCATAAGAACTTCAAAGCAAAGAGTATTTCCTTCACGTTATTCCTAATTCTTTATTCCTAATTCCTAATTCCTTCTCCCCCATGCCTTACATCTCTCATACCAAAGAAGATACTGACCACATGCTTGATGCAATTGGCATTTCTGCCATTGAGGATCTTTTTGATGCTGTTCCTCAGCATCTTCTCAAAAAAATGGAAGAATTCGATCTTCCAAAAGGACTTTCTGAACAAGAAACTCGAAAAAAAATGACTCAGATTGCACGGAAAAATAAGAATCCTGAACTCTCTTTTGTGGGAGGAGGATATTATCAGCATTATCTTCCTTCTCATGTTCGTCATCTTGCGGGCAGGAGCGAATTTTACACCGCATATACTCCATATCAGCCAGAAATTAGTCAGGGGATTCTCCAGTCGATTTTTGAGTACCAAACGATGATTACTCGGCTTACAGCCATGGATGCAACAAATGCTTCCATGTATGATGGTTCTTCAGCTTCAGGAGAAACCTGCTTTATGGCATCGAACATTACTGGGCGAAAAAAGATTCTTGTTCTTCGAAGTGTGCATCCGGAATATCGAGAAGTCATGAAAACATATTGTTGGGCAAAGGGACTCAAAATAGAGGAAGTTCCATTCGATATGGAAACGGGAAGAGTTGATTTTCAAAAACTCAAAGATTCTCTCACAGATGAAGTTGCTGGTGTGTTTGTTCAAAGTCCAAATTTCTTCGGAACAGTGGAAGATATAATGGCAATTTCTGAATTGGCGCATGAAAAAGGAGCACTCTCAATTCAAATGATTGCAGAAGGAATTTCCCTGGGACTTTTAAAACCACCGGGAGAAATGGGAGCGGATATTGCCGTTGGAGATGGACAAAGTTTTGGGCTTCCTATTTCTGGAGGAGGACCGAGTTTTGGATTTATAGCGACAAAAGAGAAATATATTCGTCAACTTCCTGGACGTATTGTGGGAGAAACTGAAGATTCTGATGGAAAAAAAGCATACGTGCTTACTCTTCAGGCTCGAGAGCAACATATTCGTCGAGAGAAAGCGAGTTCAAATATTTGTTCGAATCAAGCATGGTGTGCACTTCATGCAGTAATTTATCTGGCGACTCTCGGAAAAAATTTGAGAAAACTCGCAGAAATCAATCATCAAAATGCGCTATTTCTGCAGCGCTCTCTAACAAAGAAAAACTCATGGAAACGAATATTCAGCGCTCCATTCTTCAATGAATTTGTGGTTGATGTCGGAAATGCGAAAGGAGTTCTCTCAGAGTTACGGACGAGAGATATAGGAGGAGGAATAGATTTAGGGAAACTCTATCCGGAACTTGAAGGAAAGCTTCTCGTGTGTGCTACGGAAATACATTCGGGAGAAGATGTGGAGAAATATGTCAAAGGTGTTTAATGTTCGAATTTGCGACTTGCGACGATGGGATCGTCGCCTTCCCCTTATTCCTAATTCCTACTTCCTACTTCCTTATTCCTTCCCCATGCAAACCATATTCGAAAAATCAATCAAAGGTCGAAGAGCATGTCAGCTTTCAGAACCAATAGGAACTGAATCTGAGCTTCCCAATGATCTCATTCGTTCAGAACTGAATCTTCCCGAAGTTTCGGAAGTCGATATTGTTCGCCATTATACAAAACTTTCAAAAAGAGCGTTTGGAGTGGATGATGGATTTTATCCGCTCGGTTCGTGCACGATGAAATATAATCCGAAAATTAATGAGGATATGGCGTCACTCCCGGAAATTACAAATTTCCATCCGTGGCAAAGTGATGAAGATTCTCAAGGAAGTCTTGAAATTCTCTATAATCTTCAAGAATATTTGAAAAAAGTGACAGGATTTTCGGGCGTAACTCTTCAGCCGGCTGCTGGTGCGCATGGCGAGCTCACAGGAGTGATGGTCATGAAGGCGTACCACGAAGACCTTGGAAATGTGAAGCGCACAAAAATACTTATTCCTGATTCTGCTCATGGAACGAATCCCGCAACGGCAACGATGTGTGGATTTGAAACGGTGCAAGTTCCTTCAGATACACATGGAGGAGTTGATATCACAAAAATGAAAGAACTCCTCGATGATGAGACAGCAGGAATGATGCTCACGATTCCAAATACACTTGGACTTTTCGACAAAAATATTCTCGAAATTTCGAAACTTCTTCATGACAATGGATCACTCCTCTACATGGATGGAGCTAATCTCAATGCTATTCTCGGAATGGTAAAACCAGCGGAAATGGGAGTCGATGTGATGCACATTAATCTTCATAAAACATTTTCCACTCCTCATGGTGGCGGAGGTCCGGGTGGAGGCGTTCTGATGTCGACTAAAACACTCGAATCATTTCTTCCTGCTCCAAAAATCGAGAAAAGTGGAGAAAAATTTCATTTGAATTTTGATCTGCCAAAATCAATTGGGCGGATTAGAGCATTTTATGGAAATTTTGGAATTGATGTTCGCGCATACACGTATATTCTCCGGCTTGGAAAAGAGGGAACGCTAAGAGTCGGAAGAAATGCAGTTCTCAATGCAAATTATATCCGAGCCAGACTTGAAGAACATTATCACCTTCCGTATAAAGTGAATTGTATGCATGAAGTGGTTTTCAACGATGAAAAACAGGAAAAATACCATGTCAGCACAATGGATATCGCAAAAAAACTTCTCGATTATGGATTTCATGCGCCAACAATCTACTTTCCGATGATCGTACACGGAGCACTTATGATTGAACCGACAGAAACAGAAAGTAAACAAACGATGGACGAATTTATCGATGTCATGATTCATATTGCTGAAGAGGCAAAAGTGAATCCAACTTCCATTCAAAAAGCGCCAATAAATACTGTTGTAAAAAGAGTGGACGGTGTGAAAGCGGCGAGAAATCCGGTGATTGTGTGTAATTCATGCTGCTCGTAGAAGGAAGCAGGAAGCAGGAATTAGGAATAATGAATTAGGAATTAGGCAGAAAGCACATGAAGGAAGGTAAAAATGAATTATCCCTACCCCCTAATTCCTACTTCCTAATTCCTATTTCCTGCTTCCTGCTTCCATTTCAAAAAACATATTCTTCCCACCTATGCAATGCGCTATTCAATTCGTCTATCCCGAAGATACCCACGCCATCAGTCTTTCTGGAAAAGCGTGTTCCCTCAGCTGTGATCACTGTAATAAACATTACATTGAGCAAATGCCGACTCTTCAGGACGAAATTCCGAAGAATACAAAAAGTTTTCTGATTAGTGGTGGACTCAAGCCAGATGGAACATCATTTCTCCTGGATCGGAAAAAAGAGCTCACCGCGTTAAAAGCATCGGGGAAATATCACTTTAATTCTCATGTCGGGTTTGTTGATGAAGAAGAACTCGAAGAAATTGCAAAAATTGTTGATTTTGTGAGTTTTGATTTCGTGTCTGATCCCGAAGTCATCAGAAAAGTATATCATTTGAATCGATCGAAAGAGGAATATATTCGTCTCTACAAATTGCTCGAATCAAAGATACAAGTTCATCCGCACGTGACTATTGGACTCGATGCTGGGAAGATTCATTGGGAATATGAAGCTATTCAAATTCTCCATGATCTTGGTGCAAAAAAACTCGTTCTCAATGTTCTCATTCCGACTGCAGGAACAAAATTTGCAAATGTATCGAATCCAGATCTCAAGGAAGTTCGAAAAGTTTTTCAATATGCACGGGACATATTTTCAGATGGAATGCTTATTCTCGGTTGCATGCGACCAGCTGGAAAATATCGAATGGAACTCGATATGATAGCGATCGAAGAAGGCGTTGATCGCATTGTACAGCCAACTATAAAATCGAGAAAATTTGCTGAAAAAATGGGAATGGATATTTCCTATTTGTACGAATGTTGTGTGATGGATCCGAAGAAGGAGTCGCGACATACGAAGGAGAGGGAGCTCGTGAGAGAGTAGGGAGAATTTTTAATTTTGAAATTTTAAATTTTTAAATAAATCTTAATGTCTAATTTTTAATGTTTGAAAATTAAAATTTAAAAATTAGAATTTATTTAGAAATTCAAAATTTTAAAATTAAAAATTTCTCTATGCTTCCATCATCTCCCAAAAATACTACATCATCAGAAACCATGAGACTCTCACTTGCATCTGCAGCGCTCTTAGGACTCAAGAATGCTCGAATACAAGCAAAAACAAAAACCATTTATCTTATGAACAGTGGAAAGTGTCAATTCAACTGTAATTTTTGCGCACAGGCGAAAGAAAGCACTTCAGAGCAAAAAATGCTTTCGAGAGTTTCATGGCCAGAATATCAGTGGAAGGAAATTCTCAATTCTTTGGACCAAAAATCTGCGGAATATAAGCGCGTTTGCATGCAAGTCGTGAATACTCGAGATATATTTGATTCCCTTCCGAATATCGTTCGGAAAATTCGAGAAAAAAGTCCAAAAACAAAAATCGCCATGACCGTGCGCACACGTCTCATGAAGCATATCGACGGACTTTTCGAAGCAGGAACAGATGAAGTTGGGCTCAGCATTGATGCGATTGATCCGATTCAATTTCAAAAAATTAAAGGTGGAGATTTAGAAGGATATATAAAGTTTATTTTGAGAGCGGCTGACAAATATCCAGAAAAGATCGCTACACATCTCATTATTGGGATGGGAGAAACAGAGCAGCAATCCGTTGCGATAATGGAAGAACTCCATGCCCACAAAGTAATTATTGCACTTTTCGCATTTACTCCAGTTCGTGGCGCAAAAATGGAGTTTGAACGTCCACCGGATACTCATCATTATCGAAGAATTCAAATTGCTCTCCATCTTCTTCGCAATGATCTTCCGAGGAATTTTCATTTTGATTCCAATGGGAAAATTCTGAGTTTTGGAGTTCCAAAAGATAAACTCTTCAAAATTCTCAAAAATTCAAATGTTTTTGAAACTTCCGGTTGTACTGATTGCAACAGACCGTATTATAACGAACGAGCAGGAAGCAAAGATCCATTTAATTATCCGTATGAATTGTCTGAGGCGGAATTTGGGAGAATATGGAAGTAGGAAGTAGGAAGTAGGCAATGCACATATCCCCTTATTCCTAATTCCTAATTCCTACTTCCTTATTCCTACTCCATGTCTCACGACTACGATGTTCTCATCATTGGCGGTGGTCCAGCCGGAATAAAATGTGCTTTAGAACTTGGAAAAGCTGGAAAAAAAGTAGGGCTCGTCGAGAAAGAAGAAATTGGCGGAACGTGTTTGAATCAAGGATGTATCCCTTCAAAAACATATCTCTATCTCGCCGAACTTTTTGAGAATATCAAAAAAGCAAAACGTCATGGAATTCATGTTTCAGAGCCAGAAATTCTGTGGGAAGAAGCAAAAAAACGAAAAGACATGAATGTAAAAATGCTCGGAATGGGGCTGAAAAAATCTCTCGAAGCGCACCACATCGAAATTATTTCTGGAGAAGGAAAACTTGTCGGGAAAAACGAAGTACTTATTCAAAATACTGATGGAGAAAAAAGAATTTCTGCAGAATGTATTGTTCTCGCGATGGGAAGCACCGCACTCTTTCTTCCCATCATGCAAAAAGGAGAACATGTGATCTCCGCTAAGGAGCTCCTCGATATCGATCATATTCCCCAGTCATTAGTCATTATCGGCGGCGGAGTAACGGGAGTGGAAATGGCATCAGTATTTTCTGTGCTCGGGACAAAAGTAACCATTATTGAAAAAATGCCTTCGCTTCTTCCTGCTCAGGATCCTGAAATTACGGAAGTACTCAAAAAGTCTTTGCAGAAAAAAGGATGTGAAATTTGTCTCGGAGCGGAGGTGATTTGTTGTAAGGAATCAGGAATTAGGAATCAGGAATTAGGGAAGGGAAATGTCGAGATCGTATATAAAAATGCTGCTGGGGAAGAATCTTCATTCAGTGTGGAAAAAGCGCTTATTGTCATTGGAAGAGTTCCGAATTATGACCTCTCAGAACTCGAAAAAATTGGAATTAAGAATAATGGAAGAAGGGTTGTTTTGAGTGATCATCTCCAAACTTCGGCATTAAATGTGTATATGATTGGAGATGCTGGTGGGAAAAATCTCACGGCGTATGGCGGAGAGAGAGAAGGGGAATCAGTTGCAGCACATATTTTGGGAAATGATCGCAAAATAAATTCTCATTATTTCCCTGTTACTGTATTTTCTCATCCAGAAGTTGCTCAAATTGGATCGACGGAAGAAGAACTTCGCCAGAAAGGAATCGAGTTCGAAGTGCGTCGAGGGAATTATGCGGCAAATGGAAAAGCGGTGATCATGGGAGAAAGAGAAGGCATTGCGAAAATTCTCGTTGAAAAAAAATCGAAAAAAATTCTCGGAGTTCATATCATTGGAGTTCATGCTGCTGATCTCATCCATCAGGCAATTCTTCCTGTTATGAAGGAAATGACTCTTTCTGAATGGAATGAGATGGTGTGGTCGCATCCGGTGCTTTCAGAAGTTCTCAAAAGTGCGCTTGAGTCTGATGCAGAATAGGAGAAAAGAAGGGAATGTCTTAAAAAGAGAGTTTTCACCTCTTCCGTCAAGATTTTCAGCTTCGCCTTTTTTTCCCGATCAGTTATATTGGGAGCGGAAAATTACAAAACTTCTATGCCGCTTGAAAATCATGATCTTCATAAAGAACTCGTTCGTCAACGTCTCGAAAAAATTAAAAGTTTTAAGGCAAAAATGGATTCTCGTAGGAGGATCAGAGACAAAATTGCAGATTTTCTCACTGAATCTTTCGGAACGGTGCCTTTTCTCGGAATCCATTTTATATGGTTTGTCATTTGGATTCTCATCAATACCAATTTCTTTCCGAGCATTCCAGCATTCGATCCTTTTCCCTTTGGACTCCTCACGATGGTGGTTTCTCTTGAAGCGATTTTTTTATCGGTCATTGTTCTTATCAGTCAAAACCGTGCCGCAAGTATTGCGGAAATTCGCGAAGAAATTGATCTCCGGATTAATATTCAGGCAGAAAGAGAAATTACGAAAATGCTCATTATTCTCGATCGAATTCATAACCATCTTGGTCTTCCGGCTCAAGATGACGCAGAGCTTATTAAGATGAAAAAGCAAACAAATCTAAATTTGATTGAAGAGGAACTCATGAAAGAGATACTCAAGAAATAATACTAATACCGATTCGCTTTTAATCCTAAAAATACGACGTCACTTCATGTTTTTCAAAAGTGAAGGAAGAGCACTTGTGGCTGAACGAATTTTCTCGGTGACTGGAGAGGCAAGTTCGCCGATTGATTCTGTTCCTGCAGACGCAGTTTCCAAATCTTTTTCAAGAGTTCTCCGAATGAGCACAGCTGCTTCGGCCCGATTCAAATTATCATAGGGTTTAAAGGATTTCGGCGTTTTTCCAGAAGTAATTCCGTTCAGATAGCCATTTGAAACCGCTTCACAGAACCAGTCGTCTGAAGAAACGTCTTCAAAGTTCGAGTCGTGTGCGTTACACGAAGCCTCAGCGCTCCCCTGTGTTTTTAAGAGAGACTTGGAAGCTCTACTCAAAATTACGAGCGCCTCCGCACGAGTAATATAAGCACCCGGACGGAATTCTATCTCCCCAGTTTCGTTATTTTGACTTCCCGAAACGAATCCCGCCGCATAAGCTTTCGCTACACTATCGTAGTACCACGCATCCATATCCACATCGGCGAATGGAGGTTTACCGGATTTGAGCTCGATATCGATTCCTAAAAACTTTGAGGTCCCTTTTTCAAAAGATCTGACGATCATCGCCGTGAACTCTGCCCGATTTACGAGCTGACCTGGCCGAAAAGATTTGTCATCATAACCGCTAATAGCGCCTCGCTTATAAAGCAATGCAACATCAGACGTATAATAGGTATCAGGTGCCACATCGGTGAAAAGCTGACCTCCACCATCTGGGTTTTCTCCCTTTTGGAGTTCCTCAATATCAGACACGCCGTCAGAATCCGAATCGGCCGTGTCGGAAGCTGAAGTATGATAGACGTAGATGCTATCATAATCACTTACGCCGTCGTTGTTGCTATCAGTGGATTTGAGCTCACTAATAAGCTCTTCGTAGGTTTTGTGTGTTGCAGTATCAATGGTAACGTTTCCCGTAATTGTGAAGTCGCTCAGAGTTGCTTTCTTGAGGAACATGATGTCTTTTAGTCCATAGATTTGATCAAGCACTGAGTAGTAGCCCTGATAGAATTCGAGTGGCGGGGCGTTATCAGTTCCGCCAACACGAGCTCCCCATGCTGTGAGTCCATCCAAAAAAGCCCAAACATTTCGAACATTTACATAGCTAATACCGCTCGCGGACTCAGTAATTTCTTGATGGCCAGAAAAATCAGCATCGCTTCCGAATCCTGTGCGCTTCTCACTCTCTTCAATTCCTGGGTAATTTGAAACAATGAGGAGTCCGTCTTCACTCACTCCAACGGTAATTGTGATTTTTGGAAATGGAGGTCCATCAAAATCTTCAAATTTTGTCACGTCAATAGACACTTTTGTGAAGCCATTTTCCTCCGTTATTTTGTAGGCATTTTCGGGAACTCCACTATCTTCTTTGAGAGCATCGGTGAATGCTTTTACAAGCGCATCGGTGAGTTTTTTGCCATCATCCTTGTGATTGCTCACATCGGCCATAAGGGTAATAAATGGAAGAGGGGATTCTTCGTGATATTGGATGCCGACAGCTATTTCTTTGTCAAAAGGAGCATATATGGTGTCGAAATCCATTCCCAATTGTGCTTGAAGTTCTTTATTAAGGCTTTGGAAAAAATCACTCATAAGTTTTTTCGATTCGGTATAATTTGCGTTTGGATTGTACATTTCCGAATAGAAAATCGGTTTTTCCGGTGGGAAATTTTTATAAAGGCGAGGAATAAAGTTTCCGCCCGGATTCAGAGAATACCCTTGTTCGGTCATTGCTTGCTCATTTCCTTGGAGCTTGAACTCCAAGCTGTAGCCGTTTTCTGTTTCCCCAAAACTCATGCCAAAGAATTCAAAAAGATCGAGTGTTTTTTTAACTGCGGCAAGCTGATCGGACATGTCTGGCAATGCTCCCTGAAAACCTTCCTCACCTCCCGAAGACTCAGTATTTTCTTTTGAAGCTGATGCCAAAAACTGATTCATTAATTCTGAAATGGCCTTTACGTTATAGGTGAAACTCAGACTATGTGGTGAAAGGTATGAACTCGTCATTTTTTGATACTCAGCATTATTCGCGAGAGATGCCGTTCCTTCCGCTGCTCCGAGATCAATGGCTTTTTGAATGCCCTCTGGTGTTTCTCCTGATGCGATAACGGCAAAATCTCCGATCTTGGCGACATACCCGGAGGGAACTTTATAGACGGTTGAACCGCTGGGAGAAGTGCTTTCTTCTGTCCCCGCCTTAAACGTTGTGAACTCGTCATCAGTCACTGGAAATGAAAGAGAGATATTTTGAGGAGCGGAAAAGCTCACGAAAAAACGATCGCCAGCGAGAATCTTTTGAAACATGAGGGCGAGTTTTTGAGTGTCTTCTTCGTTATCTCCTGGGAGTTTATCGGCATTTAATAATGGCTCGAAAATTTTCTTAAGTTTTTCCCCGAGCTCAAAATCGAGCGTGAAGAGCGAGTTTTCCGGTGTAAGATTTTCCGATCGCGTAACGGTAAGCGCTGCAACTCCGATGTTCATCAAAGGGAAAAGGGCGATCAAAATACCAACACTAAAAACTCCGACCAAGCAATATTTTTTGAGGTTTTTCATTTTCATCTTTGGTTTAAAGAGCCTGTTAAATACTACAGGATATGATACATTGTAGAGTATGTACTCACAAAATCAAATTGACTGATAGATATTTTATTTTAGAACTGGCAAACTGTAATTTTTCGAGAACAAAATAGAAATGAAAATTAGAGTTTCCTCCACAAAAAAGTGAACTCAATCCGAATAGAGTTTTACGACTTTGGATGGAATGCAAAACTTTACAGCCACGTCTGAAATTTCTTTATATAAAAAGCTTTCACAAGCTGCGTTAATACGCAGTAGGAAAGTAAAATAGCAAAGAGCCAAGGAAAGAATGCCCAAGGAAGTGAAACCATGCCGACAGCATGTCCAAGTGAAGAGAAGGGAATATATATTCCTATAATCATGACGAGCCCCGTCAAAAGAAGCACGGGCATTGCTGCCACACTTTGTATGAAAGGAATTTTCGGAGTTCGTATCATGTGAACAATGAGAGTTTGAGAAAGAAGACCTTCGATAAACCAGCCAGATTGAAAAAATGACTGATGGAGAGGAGTATTCGCTCCAAACACATACCAGAGCACGAGAAATGTCATGATATCAAACACAGAACTAATCGGACCAATAAAGAGCATGAAGCGAGCAATACCGCTCGGATCCCATTTGCGTGGTTTTAATAAAAATTCTTTATTCATTTTATCCCAAGGGATTGAGAGTTGTGAAAAATCATAAAAAAGATTCTGAATGAGGAGATGAATTGGCAACATTGGTAAGAATGGCAGAAAAATACTTGCGGCGAGCACGCTAAAAACATTGCCAAAATTTGAACTGGCGGTCATCTTAATATATTTAATAATGTTTCCGTAAACGGTGCGACCTTTAATAACCCCTGTTTTTAGCACCAATAAGCTCTTCTCGAGGAGAATGATATCGGAAGATTCTTTTGCGATATCGGCTGCTGTGTCTACGGAAATACCCACATCTGCCTGACGAAGAGCGGGCGCATCATTTATGCCGTCACCCATAAATCCAACGGTATGTCCTTTGCTTTGAAGTGCTTTTATAATGCGGGCTTTTTGATCTGGAGAAACTTTGGCAAATACGGTGGTTCTGTCAGCAAGATCAGCGAGTTCTTGTTCTGATAACGCCCCGATGTCGCTCCCCAGAGCAAGATGATCAATATCGATTTTCACCACTTTGCAAATATGTCTTGTAACAAGTTCATTATCACCGGTAAGAATCTTTACTCGAATTCCATCTTCTTGGAGTTCTTGAATAGCAACTGTCGTAGTTTCTTTCGGGGGATCAAGGAAATCAATGAATCCACCGAGAACAAGATTGGCCTCGTCTTCTATGCCGTATGGTGCGTCGTCCGGCGATGTTTTTTTATAGGCCACCGCAATAATTCGGAGCCCATTTTCATTCAGCGTTTTGGTAAGATGAATAACATTATTTTGTATCTCATCGCTCAGAGGAATAATTTTCCCCTGATCTTCAACATGTGTGCAGACTTTAATAATTTCTTCGATTGCTCCTTTACAGATGAGGAGTTGCTCATTATCTCGCTCAATTACCACGGACATTCTGCGACGAACAAAGTCGAAGGGAATCTCATCAATCTTCTTCGTAGTTGGAAGTTTGAGTTTTGCTTCAAGTTCAACAAATTCAAGAACCGCACGATCTAAAAGATTTTTGAGACCTGTCTGATAATAACTATTCATGTAGGCATATTCGAGCACAGGCGTATATTTCTCTCCATGAATATCGAGATATTCAATGAGAACAATTTTATCCTGCGTAATCGTCCCTGTTTTATCAACACATAATATGTCCATTGCTCCCAAGTTTTGAATTGAATTGATTTTTTTGACCACAACTTTTTCCTTTGCCATCGATACAGCACCTTTCGCAAGATTTGCTGTAACAATGACGGGAAGCATTTCTGGGGTGAGTCCAACAGCAACGGCAATTGCAAAAATAAAAGATTCTTTCCAGTCACCTTTCGTGAGTCCATTAATTACAAAAACAGCAGGTACCATAACTCCTATGAAACGGAGAAGAAGCCAGGATACTTTATTGATGCCTTTATCGAAGCTGGTTTCACTTGTATGACCAATAACACTTTTTGCAAGTGAGCCAAAAAAAGTGGTGTTCCCGGTAGTTACGACGACAGCCGTTGCGTAACCGCTGATAACATCTGAGCCAAGAAAGCAAAGATTCCGTCTCTCTAAAACATTTTTCTTGTTTTTACTGTCATCATCTCCGCCTACTACCTTACTGTCTTTCTCAACAGGAAGTGATTCCCCAGTAAGAGCTGATTGGCTCACATAGAGGTCTTTTGAAGAAAGAAGTCGAATATCTGCAGGAACCATGTCTCCGGCAGAGAGTTTCACAATGTCACCTGGTACTATTTCTTCGAGCGGTATTTCTCTCCAACGGCTGACGAGGTTAATTGTGCCATCTTCCCTTTCTTCTTCGTATTGGCGTAATGCAGTCGCAGTTGTCTTCACCATAGCTCTCAGATTTTCTGCGGCTTTTGAAGATCTGAATTCTTGTACGAAACGGAGAATAATACTGATGCTCACCATTGTACTCATGACAACGACGGCTTTTATATCATCTGTGAGATAGGAAATAATCCCGAGAAAAATGAGAACAAGAATAAAGGGATTTTTGAAATTACGGAGGAGCATGACATACCAAGGAGTTGGTTTTTCATGAATAATTTCATTTTTTCCATGCTGTGAAAGTCTTCGTTCTGCCTCATCTTCCGTAAGTCCGCCACCAAGCGCGACGAGCCACGATAAAACATCGGTTTCATCCATACCCGATGCGGTCATGATTTTATCCAATATTTGTTTTGGCTTATTCTGTGATAATGGGATTTTCATTTATGTACTAATTACAGAGAAAAGCGAAACATGAAGAGGGAATTTCGCGTGAATTATTCATTATAAAAGCCATAAATACAAGTCTTGAACCATTCACAAACGGACTCAAGAGTTTTGAGGAATTGAGGAAAGAGTTGGATTTCGCTGTATATTTATTTGGTTTTTTTATTGACGTCTAAAATTCCTCTTGATAACATATCAAGGAAATTTGATATGTTAATATGGGTACATCTAAAAACAGTGAAATAGTGCTTCTACTAAAGTCTCTCGCAAATGACATTCGTGTGGATATTTTGCGATATCTTGCTTCTGGCGAGAAATGCGTTTGTCATATTTTTGAACATTTGGGATTACCGCAGAATCTTGTTTCACATCATCTCTCTTTGTTAAGGAAAAGCGGTTTCATCAGAGCACGGAAAGATGGGAAGTGGGTACATTATTCGCTGAATCCAAAAGAGTTTCGAAAACTAAAGGCTTTTTTTGATACCTTCGTCTCCAAAAAAGTGATGGAATCCTGCTGTGTTCGTGAGAAGAAATAATAATATCGCCAATTTTTTATATTTTTTTTTACTTCTATGAATTCTTACAATTTCAAATGTTCAGATTGTGAAAATGAGTTCACCGTCGACGCGACTCTTCAGGAAAAAGAAGAGGGGACAAGTGAAAAATTTACCTGTCCCAAATGTCACTCGCAGAACGTAAAAAGTGAATTTTCCGCAATCAATTTTATCAGAAACATTTTCAAGAGTGATGGGAAAGCCTCTTGTTGTGGTTCTAAAAATGACAGCGACGACTGTTGCTGATCGTCAATTTTTTTTAACGTATAAAATATGCTTCAACAATTCGCAGATTGGCTGACGTATGGAATTTTTGGACTGGATTCCACTTCAAAAATTGGAAGTAGTATCAACTATTTTATCTATGACACGATAAAAATATATCTTCTGATTTTGGTTATTATCGCAGTTATTGCTTTTATTCGGACGTTTTTGCCACCGCATAAAATCAAAGAAATTTTTGCGAAGCAAAGATTCGGTATCGGTAATTTTTCTGCCGCAATCCTCGGCGCAGTCACGCCATTTTGTTCGTGTTCGTCAATTCCAATATTTGTCGGTTTTTTAAAAGCAGAAATACCTTTAGGAATAGCATTTTCTTTTATCATAACTTCTCCGTTGGTGAATGAAGTTGTTTTTGTGTTAATGGGCGGAACATTCGGCTGGAAAATTGCCGCGCTCTATGCTTTTTCTGGAATTATTTTAGGAGTAGTTGCAGGAATGATCATAGGAAAAATGAAATTGGAAAAGGAGGTGATCTTAAAGTTGAACGATAATGCTGGAAAAAGCTTGTCGCTGGAATATCTTCCGAAAAGTTTGGAGGGGAAAATACAGTATGCACTCAAGGAAAGCTTTGGTACTTTCAAAAAACTCTGGTGGATTATTGCAATTGGCGTTGGAATAGGCGCCGCAATACATGGGTATGTTCCTGCGGAATTTTTTCAACAATACCTCAACATTAATCCATTATTAGCCGTTCCTCTTGCTACTCTGGTTGGCATACCAATTTATGCCGGATGTTCCACTCTGGTGCCGATTGTTTTTGCGCTTGTTGGTCAAGGCATTCCATTGGGAACAGCTCTGGCGTTTATGATGGCGATTGCCGGACTTTCACTCCAGGAAGCGATCATGCTCAAAAAGGTGATTTCCATGAAACTTCTGGCGATATTTTTCGGAACTGTGGCGGTGGGAATAATGCTGATTGGATATTTGTTTAATGCGGTGGTGTAGGGGATTTGGCGTAATGGGGAAATAGCTCCATACGCTGTTAGAGGATGTATTCCTTTTCTTTTGGTCGCCTCTGGGGCGGGAATTGCCCGAAGCTAAAAAAACTCCTTATTTGTTTTTGCTAGCTAAAAAATTATCTAGGTTTTCAAATGAATTGAATATGTTTGACGGCGATAATTTCAAAATAATAGCCATTAGCTGTTCGGTTAGCCTGATAAACATTTCCATTTCTTTATAGTCAATTTGTTCTGTTTTTTTGCCAAAATGGATTAGTCGGTTTCTTGTTTTGTTTATTTTCTGAATATTTTTTCTTGCAGTATCATCAATATTTTTCAAAAAATATTCATTTAGGATAAATGCGATTTTTTTATCACCACTCATTTGTTCGATCGCTGTATTATCAAGCCATTTACGATTTTTAATAGCAAAAATGTGTTCCCAGATTGTCCAGCAAGAAATAAATGCCGTTTCAATTATTTGTCTTTGCATGGCGGATTTGAATAAAAATAAAAAATATCCGCCTTCATAATCATCTTGCCATTTTTTACTTGAAACAAGATCAAGCACTTTGTTTATGGTGTTTTCAAACCCGACATTAATTTGGTGATAATCAGAAACGAGACCATCTTTCATTTCTGCTTCTGTTTTTAATTCCCCCGTATTTACATCTTTCCACCTTGATTCATATTTTATTGAACAGGCTAATTGTCCACCGTACTGATGTATTCTGTGATCGCTGATTATTGCGATATTCTCGCTGTCCTCCCAATCCTTTTTAAAAACATTTCTGTCGGTCAATATTGTTAGCAAAAATAAAACATCATCAATCTGTGTTAATTTATTGTTTTCAAATGGCAAGACGCATTTTTTTTCTTTCTGAGGAATTTCTACTGTCGCCGTTATTTGATGAGAACCAACTTTTATTTGAGTGTTAAACTCACTGCCAGACGAATTTACCAAACACATCATGCCGTCAAACGCCTCTTTATAGTTTTTTACTCTTTTAAAAATGTAGTCGCCGATTTTCAACTCTTCTATATAAGGAGGAAATTCTAAATTGAAAATTAGGAGTGTTTTATTTTTTCGTTCCATAATTTATTATGTTTTTTCAGCCAATAAACTAGCTTGATTATTATTCCTTACTTTTAAATCCCTTGGGGTTCTTTGCTCTCTCGGATCAAATGAATCAAGCATGTTCAACTCTTGTCTTATTCTATCCTCTGACATCTTTATATAATCAGGGTTGATATCAAAGCCTATCCATTTTCTGTCTAAAAAATTTGCGACCATGCAGGTCGTTCCACTTCCAACAAATGGGTCTAAAATTATATCTCCCTTATTACTGCTCGCTGAAATTATTCTTTTCATTAACGCTTCCGGCTTCTGTGTAGGATGATTAACTCTTTCGGGGTTGGAATAATGCACATGAGAAAACTCCCACACATCGCCTGGATTTGCTCCGCTCATATTATTTCTTTCTCTGTAATACTTTTGTGGAATTCTGATATCATCGATATTAAATGTAAAATCGTCCGATTTTGTAAAATATAAAATGTCTTCATGCCTTGGAGAGAATCCTTTTTTACGCCCCATCCCTTGTGTGTAATGCCACGTTATCCAACCGTTGAAGTGAAATCCAAGCTCTTGTAGCATCAAAAATAGGCGAGAAATAAATTTTACTCCCATAAAAATATAAATACTGCCGTCACTCTTTAGAATTCTTTTACTTTCTGTAATCCAATCAAGAGTAAATTTTTCATACTCATGCCATTGTTTCCAGTCTATATTATTTCCGTAATCCTTGCCTAAGTTATAAGGAGGGTCTGTGCAAATTAAATCAACACTGTCGTCAGGTAGTTTTTTTAGTTCTTCTATAGCGTCGCCAGTGATAAAATAATTTGTTTTCATAGTTAATCGTTTTTAATCCATTGATATTTTTCAGCCAATTTCAGCCACGGTTTTAAACCTTTTGATTTGATATATTTTTCATCGATCATTTTGACAAATTGTTCCGCTGTTTTTCGTTCCTCATCAACATAGTGGATGTCCCGAATCTGCATTTGGCCAGTACCTAATGCTGGATTGTAGTTTAAGTCTTTAGCTGATACATATTTAATGTCGTAAACATGATAACCATTAACCTGCATAATCCCGTTTGTAATTCCGTCACCATCGGCTCTTTCGCTAAATACCTTATGCTTTAAAGAAAGAACAAGAAAAATATAATCAGGGTCGTCTAAATATTCATTTCGGATTCTAGCAAAGGAAGTAATGTTTGGACTTTTGCCTGAAGTTAAAATATCCTCGGCAGTTGCTTTTGCGTCAACATTCGCGGAAACATAATCATCAATATCTTTTAGTTTGAATTGCAAAATCATGTCGAAAGGGTCAAGTCTCTTTCCTGCTTCAACATTCACTAACCCATATTTATTTCCAACCTTATCTGAAATTTCTTCGAATTTTTCTAAAGCCCAAGCTTCGACAAACGGTCCTGCGACTTTGTTTATATTCTCAAGCGGTAATCCTCGTTTAAGATTAGTTCTGATAAAGATTTTGTTATTGCCACTATCAATTGCTTCCTTGATTATGGTCCGAATTGCACCACATACCCCATCCGACATTTTCGGATACAGTTTTGATTCTTTCGGTAGTTTACGTTTCTTTAAGATGTCGTTATTCATAGGTTTATTAGATTATCTATTATTATTGTATTTCTTTTCCCCTTATAAATAAAATCGTTTTCGGAGCCCCGCTATTCAGCGGGATAAACTCCGCGGAAAAAACACCTTAGATCCGCTTTATAAAAAAAAGGAAAGGAATATTTCAGCTATCTGAACATTCTCCGAACCTTTTTCTTCAAAAAAACAGAAAATTCTTTTTTTGGAGCTAGTTCAGATACTCCTCATCCGACATAATCCGCTATAGTTGAAATAGCGAATTGAGAAGATGAAGAAATATATCACTCAGAGTTTTCTGTACAATCGTCTCTGAATCGTCTATAATTTGTCTATCTCTCACACGCAAATTTATGTTTGACCCGAAATATATCGTTTCTCCAAAATTGCTCGAAAATATCAAAAGAATCGCAACTCTTGTATACGGTTTAAACAATAAACGATTTTCAAATGTTGTTTTGGTGGAGCTGACAAAGCGTGCTCATGAAATTTCAGCACATGCTTCTACCAGTATTGAAGGGAACCCATTGCCGCTTACAGAAGTGAAAAAAATTCTTAAAAACTCTCCTGAACATGTTCGAGATAGTGAGCGTGAAGTTTTGAATTATAACAATACTTTAGTTTGGCTCGATAAAATCACGAAAAAGCACAATGTTGATTTTGATCTTCCGCTCGTGCTGAACATCCATAAAGGAGTCATGAATGCACTCATTTCGGACTTACGGTGTGGCAAAATTCGTGAGGAGCCGGTATTTGTAAACGATCCGAAGCTCAGGAAAACAGTTTATTGGCCACCCGACCATCAAGATGTAAAGGCACTCATGAAAGATTTGTTTGGCTATCTGACAAAGAATAAAAGTAAAATCGATCCGCTTATTCTTGCCGGAATTTTTCATAAACAATTCGTTGTAATTCATCCGTTTATGGATGGGAATGGAAGGACGGTACGACTTGCCACAAAAGTTTTACTCTCCGCGATGGGACTCAATACCTTTAATCTTTTCAGTTTTGAAAATTATTACCATCAAAATGTTTCAAAATATTTTGAAAATGTAGGAGTTCGGGGAAATTATTATGATATTTTTAAACACATTGATTTTACTTCATGGCTTGAATACTTCACGGATGGAATTATTGACGAGCTCCTCCGCGTGTCTCAGGTTCTCGCAGAAAAAAGCATTACTCCAGAGACTATCTTAAAACCGCATCATGAGAAAATTTTGGAATATCTGAAAAAACATGATTTTATTACGGATAAGATATATTCCACTCTTACGGAGAGAGCAAAGCCAACTCGCAATCAAGACATTAATCGACTGATTGAGATGAGGCTCATTGAACGAGTAGGGAAGGGGAAGGCGACTATTTATCGATTGAAATAAATGGTATTCATTTTTTCTCCGATCACATCGGAAAATGAGTTTATTAAGCCATAAAATATGTTTGAGGTCCCGCACCAAGTGCGAGCATTGGGATTATCCTGTTTTTTCAAATGAAAATTATATCTCTTCCTGATAGCCTTCATCAATTTTCCACTTTCCCTTTTCTCTGAATGCGGGAATTGTTTGTCTTCTTGCGGAATTCAGAAGAGAAATCGCAGATTTTTTCTGTTTTTTTGCATACTCGGAAAGAGGAATTATTGTTTTCCCCTGAAGATAGGCGATTCGTTTGTGCATTGATTCTATGAGAGCAAGTGAGAGAAGATTTTCCATTCTGGAAGCATCTTTATTTTCTTCAAAATTTCGAAAACACGGATAATAATATGTATGCTTCCCCTTGTTTTGAAGAATAATTGTTGGAAATCCGAGTTGCAGAAGTTGGTAATTCATGAGCACTCTTCCAATGCGTCCATTTCCATCAAGAAATGGGTGAGTCGTCTCAAAATCCAAATGAAACTTCGCAATTTTTTCAAGAAAATAATCAGAAAAATTATTCGAATATTCAAGAAGCGTTGATTCGATCATTCTTTCCACGTGTTCCGGTGCGGGCGCAATATACGTCCCAACGCGAACATATTCACCGCTTTTTCGAAAGCGACCAGCGATATCATCATTAATATTGCTGATGAGCATTTTATGAAGAAGCAAAATGAGTTCATTATCAAGGCGTGATTCTTGAGATTTTTTTTGAATATATTCCGAAACTCGCGCAAGATTTTTTGCTTCAAATACCTCACGAAGAGAAACATCTCTGGAAACTTCCATTTCCAAAAGAATTTTTTCCGTTTCCTTAAGAGTCAATGTTGAATTCTCAATCGCATTGGAGTTATACACACTCTCCGGAATTTCTGATTCATAAATTAGTTGCAGAAGGGATTCTTTGCCTTTCTTCAGGGTGTCGTACTCCTTTCTGAGCTTTTCAATTTTTGATTTGAAGATGTTGTTTATTGTCATGCCTTAATAGTATCAAATTCACTGTTTTTTGTCAATATTTAGTGAATTATTACGATAAATATGGATAATTCACTGTTTTTAATAATTTTTATGATGAATTTTTATTAGTCCAAAACTGGGCAAAATGGACTTTTACGCCATGAATTTAACGAATGGCTTCCCCAGACCCCAAGGGGGGGTCTTCGACCCTGGGCGTTATCCGAACGTTCTTTAAAAGGGAAGAACCTTTAGCATGAGACAAATAATATCATTTCTCAGACTTAAATATTTGCATTACCTCAACTCCTAAGTCTTCGGATATTTGAACACCCTTCGGATATCTGAAGGAAACTTCTTTTGTTCCATCCCAAATAATAAAAATTACTTTTCCTTCTCCATGTTTTGACTCAAGTAGCGCATTTACTTTTTCTATTTGTTCTCTCTTTACATCGAGTGGAACGTCAATAATGAGTTCATCTTCATTTTTCTCTGCAATAATAGATGTTCCCTTACTTGCAATTTTCTTTTGTTTTTCATGACGACGCTCTACTTTTCTTAAATCTTCAGAAGGTGGCAATATTTCAGGGATGATATCAAGATCCAGCAAAAATTTTCGAGCTCCCTGATTACTCAAAATATGTTCTCTTTTTATAGGATCTTTACCAAATAAATTTTTCTTCTTTATGTTGAAAGTAGTCGCTTCTGTTGCAAGTTCTTTGGCTTTGATAGTGATAGTAGGAAGAAAGTCTGCGAGAGGTCTTCTGGAATCTCGGATCATGAGCCTCTTTTTCATATCTTTCGTGCTGTTATTACCAAACAAGATAAAATCTCCGACACTTTTTATCTCCGCTAATCCATTCGAATTTACATCTCTTAGGAACACTGTTTTCCCGAATTCTTTCTCAGATTCGGAGAGTTGTCTTCGTGTTACCAATCTCTCTATTTCTTCAATTTGATTTTCTAATACTTCCTGTTTCCGCGTTTGAATTGCGAAATACATTTGGGCAAAAGCAATTTCCGGAATATGTGGGTCTCCATTTTGGGCAACGAGGTAAGAACCATAGCGACTCAGTTCATACTCTTCTGTCTCTCTTGTTGCCCCTGATCCAATTTCTACCATTTTACTCACTTGGGTAAAATGGTCGGACACCGCATTCCCACTCTCATTACAAGAGGTCTTTGCTTTTTCTATTGTCTTTTGGAATGTTTGCCATCTTGAATATCCCAAAATAGGGAAAAGCTCTCTTGCATACCAATATTCGCTGCCATTTTTACGAATATTCTTGATGTCTTCTAGGGTAGAAGCGAGTTTTTTTATTTCCATGATATTTTAATAAGATTTAAGTGCTCGATTATTATACTCGCAAATATAAACCTCTCAACTTAGAGAAGGTTGCTCTCTTCACGGTGCTCACTACAGATAAAAAAGAGTTCGGATAACGTCCAATATGGGCACATCAAAAAGACCTCATCCGAACCGACTTTTTGGCTTAGATAAGGGAACAATGCGTTCGTATCTAGTTGGCTCACCAGACTGGTCGTTATCCGAAGATTTTTAGAGAATAGATTCTGTTCTTTTAATTGCTTGAAAATTGATAATAAGCCACCGCCGAAATAGAACGAGCTTGAACAACTTTTTGCAAACGAACAGGATCTCCAATATTTGTAGACCATAAAGGATACTCATGGGAGAATGTGCGCCCAGGAGCATTACTTCCATCACTCTCCTTGGTCATTCTCCTACATATACTTGAGCATCATTGGACCATCGGCTACAACCATCTCCATCACACGCCCGAAGACGGTATTGATAAGAGCCGTCTTGAGATCCATCTTGAGCAATTGAAGTATCTGTGAAACTCGTAGTGTTTGGAGCAGTTCGTCGGAAGCCACGAAAACCATATGGTAGCTCGTGTGGAGCAGCCCGTTCCACTTGAAATTCTATTTCTCCACTTGAGTTATCGACCCAGTTTAACGTTACCGTTCTCGCTCCTGTCACGCTCGCCGTAAGGCTCGTTGGTTCAGCGTGTTTATTATTTTGGCTACAAGTGTTACCGGTATTACCAGTACAGGTATATTCCTCTAGCATCAGGTGTCCCATAGTAGAAACTAGCTCGGTCCATTCAGAACAGCTCCCGCCGGAGGCGGCATTGCATGCTCGAATTCGGTAGCTATACATTTCACCTGGCTCCACAGATCGGTCAAACAACCAGAAAAGTTTTCTCCCGCGCACGTGCATGAGTTTATTTGAGGCGACCCTCGGGCCATATTTTGCGAATGGCCTGCCTCTTGTATCGTTCCTTTTTTCGATTTCAAAGTATTGTATCTCTTTAATCCCTTCATCACTCCATGCAATATCGACCTTTTGTTTGATGGCGTGGAGATCAAAACCATTCGGAGTAGCGGGACGAGAATCAGCAGAAGGGAGATCAGGTGTAGGGGCTGATAATCCCAGATTTTCCTGTTCGAGGTCTGATTCTTTCTTCATAAATATTCCCTTTATTCGAATATTGGCATCATTTCCATCTTGATCGCTATAATCATTTGTCCACTTGAATGTCAATTGGTGGTCCCCTTGTAAGAGAGGAATGGTTGTTGAACCGAGTTGGTATTCGGTTTCATGGCCTGGAATATCAAACGAGTATGGGGTGTTTTCATCGTTCTTATAGACCTCAATGTGGAAACTATACCCTTCAGGAATGCTTGCTTTTGTGTTTCTTGCCCACATTCCTACTTCATAGTTTCCATCTTCTGGAGCGTGAACACCATATTTAAGCCAGTTATTTCCCCACGCTGTCCAAATATCTCCATCCTCTAGCATCCAGCGACTTTTTTCTAAAGGACGTGCTGCAGTTCTTGTACTGTCGTTCACAGAGATCTTATCTACTCTTATATTCATATCTCCATTGCTACAACACAAATCTCTGAGAGACGTAAATCGAATTCTGTGCGATCCCGTGGGAAGAGTTACTTTCGCACTTCCTAAATTATAATGAGCATCGCTTACAGGAACTTCAAAAGTTCCCTCATCATTCCCATCTACAGAAATTCCGATAAGAAAGTTATACGAATCGGAGATGGGGCTTGTTTGGTTCTTTGCCAAAAGTCCAATGTCATACAACCCAGGCTCGGAAGCGGTAATTTCATATTCTAACCATTCATTTGCCCAATAGGTAAACATATCTGTATTGTGCTCGCTCCAATTGGCACTTTTACTCGCCCAATCTGATGCTTCAATTTCTCCTTTTTCCTCTGTTTCTGCTGAAAGGTTGGAAAAAAATCCTTCTGAAGAAAGGTATTTACTGATAAAAACACCCGTTCCAAAAAGAAGGATAGCAATTATTACTATAGTCGGGAAAATAAAATTTTTTTTATTTTTTTTCATATGCTTAAATATATCTATGAATCATAGCATATTTATGGCATTTATACAATCCATGTGGTGAGATAATCTTTACTATATTTTCATATCCTCTTCACTCTCTTCACGGTGTTCACCTTTATTTTTGAGCACGACAAAAACGCCTTCAATAAGGTATAAAATAGGATTGAGGTCCCGGGTCAAGCCCGGGACAAAGTATCTTCGGACTCATTTCCTCGCTCCGCTCGTCATTCGTCTCGAATTCAACTTTGGCTCACCAACCTTTAGCATTTCTAAACACATCTTAGACTACTTCACCGGAAGTACCTACAACATTGTCATTTTCGATCGAAAATACGAGACCATTCGCAATGTGATGCAAAAAGAAACCCACGGTCGACTTGTGGGGGTAAGGCTGTGAATGTCCTTTTTTAGGGCAAAGAATAGCGTGAAAATTTATTTTAATTCATTGACCAAGTGGGATTCACAACTCATTACCTCTAAAAAGGATAAGAGAAAATAGTTATCTGAGAAAAAAGTGAATTTGATCCAATGTAAGAATTAGTTGTAAAGCTTTTGTTCTTGTGTAAAAGCTTTCGTTTGCAACTCCATGAAGAGGACTATTTCTCGTCGAAGCATTAGGTTTTCCTTTTTTTAGGCTAAAGCCACTGTTGAACATTTTTAAAACATATTCCACAAATGGATTCTTTTTTCCTTAAGAACAAATTATTGCTTTGGGAGGAGAAGTTTTCTAGAATGAGGACGTAGCCTACATCTTCGTGTTTTAAGCTCTACTGATTTTCTATTGTCAGTTCAAGTATACAAGCGGGGTTATCTCCCTGCCACTTGAACTGACTCGCAAGAGCTCGGGGATGTGGGCTACCAGGTGAGGTAGCCCCACTTTTTATGATAAGGGGATAGCAACCTGTTTTTGCCCTCTTATCTCTATACCCTATGAAAAAATGCCAACAATGTTCAAAAGAAATTGAGGACACAAGTGAAAAATGTAAGCATTGCAATACTGATCTCAGAAATTGGTTTGTTCGGCATCCGATTGTTTCCGTTCTTCTCGGAATAGCTATCATTGCGAATTTAGGAAGAGCCATAAATGGGGCACCGCCGGAAGAAAGTAATATAGAAATAGCACTCCCAAAGGTGAGTCGGTGTGAAGAAGTCCCCTTAGTGGTTGTTTCCAACCTTGAAGACGGTCTTAATATTCAAGGAGGAGGCTCTTTGAAAGGTGCTAAAGCCGTAAAGTCCAATGAATTTAGCAGTGTATATTTTGTGAGTGCTGACTTAGACGGGTTAGGGCTTGAAGGAACTAATGATATAGCGACTTTTGCTGTAAACAGCCTTGATGGGACAGGACTCATGTTTTCAGTAAGCAATGTTGCTGGAGCTTTCTCTGATTGGGGGTCTGGAGAAAACACTGATGCTCACCTCACAATGCGCAGTGACGGAGCACAAGAATCACAAGATTGTGTAAACAAGAGGTAATTTATATAATTTACATGACTTCTCATGCAATGTTACTCAATGCCAAGACCGACAAAATACAAAGGGATAAGTGCAAACATAGTCCAAAAACTCAAAGAGGCTTTTAGGAATGACTTTACAGTGGAGGAAGCCTGTGCATATGCGGGAATTAGCAAACAAACATACTATAACTGGGAAAGAGAATTTTCAGAGTTTTTGGACGAAATGCAAAGAGCGCAAATGTTCTTGCGCACAGAAGCAAAGAAAATACTCAAAAAGGCTCTTCTTTCAGATCCAAATTTTAAAAATGCCCTAAAATTTCTAGAAAGACGCATGCCTGCTCATTATTCCTCAAAACATTGTCTAGAAGGCGAAAACAATGATATACAGATAAATATCACCAGAGTAGATGCAAGAAAGCCTTTGAGTTTACAAGAACCCTTAGATGAAAGTGATTTATAGCTTTTTATTTTTGAGTTCTGCAAGATATTCATCTAGTATAATTTCCAATAAATAATTTCATGTATAGTGTCTCTGTAGTTTTTGGTCAGCATCTTGCTTTGTGAATTTCCATTGAATTGTTGATAGACTTTGATTGCGTTGTTTTTGCCAGGCAGATAACTCCTTTTTGAGA
>JACRHZ010000060.1 GCA_016220175.1 Candidatus Peregrinibacteria bacterium | reverse complement strand
CTTTGCATGCTTTTTGACTTCTTTTTCTCTCTCTCCAATGCCTCTTTTGTTATTTCCTGATGCGTTATCTCATTTCTTTTCATAAATATGGGGGAAAATTCTCCCATATTATACATCATTATTTATTGGACTCAAGGTAAGCAGATTGAAAGATGATTGCGGTAAAGAATATATGGAGCGGTTAAAAAACCAGTTTGTTTAAATTATTTTAGTAAAAAATAAAAAATGGAGATTTTGATTTATTCGATTTTTTTAAACTTTAACTTTGGGAATCGGCTTTTCTCAGCTATTGATTTTTAAACTTTTGAATTTTTCAGAGGCTCCCAAGGATTTTTTGGATCTTTCCGGCGGTAAATAATTTTCTCCCGTAATCACCGATTTCCCTGTTTTTTCCTCCAGGGCTTTTCTTGCATCTTTCGCAATTTTCCCGCCTTTTTTTGCAGGGATTTTATTCTCCTCAAATCCTTCGGCATCCGTTGTCTCTGCAATTTGGCGCGTGGAAAGTTCCGCAAGTGTCGTAAAGATCAGCTCCGCTTCACTCATGTGATCTCTTAAGTTTTGAGTTTTTAAGCCTTTCAAGTTTTTATGGTCTTTTACGGAGAGATCACTCCATTCCTGATGAATAATGTTGGTTAAAACCGCAAACTCTTTGCCCTCTTTTACTCCATGCGTATCCCAATAATCAGTGAGTTTATTTCTCGTTTCCTGTCCCATCATGCGTTGCTGGATCCATTTTTCACTCCGTCCTTGTTTTTGCCAATATCCACGGCTTCTCTTAATTCCTTTTTCTGGATCAGACATTTCTTGCATTCGTTCATAACCGACTTTTGCAAGCCAGAGCTTAATTGGTTCAGCTTTCTTGCTGGGGATTGATTGAATAAGACGTAAAATTGTTTCTACATCCGCAACATCCGTTTCGCGCATTTTGCCATCAGGAGCTGATAGTTTCAACTGGTTACAATTTGTAACCACTTCACTTCCTTCCTTCACAAGCCGATTTTTTAGCACTTTCCAATAATTTCTCGCATCGGAACTCACTTCCAATGCTTGGATGATATCCACCACAGAAAAATACCACGTCTCTGTTTTTTCATCATACACTCTCCGAATTTTATAAGTTCCAAAGAAAGTGAGTGAAGTTGAAATGTCTTTTTTCATAAAATTTTCAGTGAAATTGAGGAAGAATATTTCCACAATGGAAGTATAGGATATTTCCAAAAATTTGCATGAAACAAAAATTCCATATCCAAAAAATAGGCTTTTACTCTATGCTTTTTCAGATACTCTTCTGTCGACGGACCTCGACGACAGAAAAAATGAAAGTTCAAGTTCAAAAAAACCGATCGAGGAGAGGACTCAGAGGAGCGGAGGTAATGATTAGTAGTCTCCCATTCCGCCCATTCCTCCTCCGGGCATTACTGCTGGTTTTTCTTCTGGAATTTCTACGATCGCAGCTTCGGTGGTGAGGAACATTCCCGCAACAGAAGCTCCATTTTGAAGTGCTGCTCTGGTCACTTTTTTCGGGTCCACAATTCCAGATTTTACCAAATCTTCAATTCTTTCTTCTGCCGCATTAAATCCCATATTGTAGTCCTTCTCTGCAAGAACCTTCTCCACAATAACCGATCCCTCGAGTCCGCAATTTTCCGCAATTTGTCTCAGAGGGAATTCAAGAGACTTGTAAACGAGCATAATTCCGACCCTTATATCAGAATCATGTTCTTTTTCAGCAAGTGCCACAAGAATTTTTCTTGTTTTGAGGAGCGCAACACCACCGCCAGGGAGAATGCCTTCTTCCACGGCGGCATATGTTGCTGAAAGAGCATCTTCAATTCGGTGTTTTTTCTCTTTCAGTTCAATTTCCGTCGCAGCTCCTACCTTGATAATAGCAACTCCTCCAGCGAGTTTTGCAACACGTTCTTGAAGCTTCTCTCGGTCGTAATCAGAAGTCGTATTCTCTATTTCCACTTTGATTTCCTGAACTCTTTTTTCGATATCTTTCTTTGTTCCTTTTCCCTCGACAATTGTCGTTACGTCCTTCGTAGAAATGACTTTTCGGGCTTCTCCTAAATCGTTCACGGTTGCATTCTCAAGCTTTAATCCGAGTTCTTCGGTAATAACCCTTCCTCCAGTGAGGATCGCAATATCCTGAAGCATTGCCTTTCTTCGATCTCCAAAAGCAGGAGCTTTAATTGCGAGAGTGTTAAATGTTCCTCGGAGTTTATTCAGCACCAAAGTTGTTAAAGCTTCCCCTTCCAAATCTTCTGCAATAATGACGAGATTTTTCTTTCCGGCACTAGCGAGCGCTTCAATAAGAGGAAGAATATCCTGGATTGAGGAGATTTTTCTATCAGTAATGAGAATACGCGGATTTTCCATAACTGCTTCCATCCGAGAAGAATCCGTGACCATGTAGGGAGAAATGTATCCGTTGTCGAACTGCATTCCTTCAACAGTTTCAATATCAAGCCCCATGGTTTTTCCCTCTTCTACCGTAATAACTCCTTCTCCTTTCACCTTTTCCATGGCATCGGCAATGAGTTCGCCAATGTCAGGATCTTTTGAGGTAATAGTCCCAACCTGAGCTTTCTCTTCACGAGTCGTCACTGGTTTTTTCTTTTTCTCAAGTTCCGCAACAATTGCTTCAACAGCAACTTCGATTCCTTTTTTGAGTCCCATGGGATTTGCTCCCGCAGCGATATTGCGAATTCCTTCCAAAATCATCGCAGCAGCGAGAACCGTTGCGGTTGTTGTTCCATCTCCGGCAGCGTCTTGAGTTTTTGTTGCCGCCTCTTTTACCATTTGTACTCCCAAATTCTCATACGGATCTTTGAGTTCAATTTCTTTCGCAATCGTAACGCCGTCATTGGTGATTTGTGGTCCTCCATATTTCTTGTCGATCACCACATTTCGCCCTTTTGGTCCCATCGTAACGCGAATAGCGTCAAAGAGCTGTTTTACTCCGGAAAGGAGTTTTTTGCGAGCATCATCTGAAAAAACAATGTTTTTTGCCATAAATTAATAAAATAAAGTGTAAAAAAATAAGCGAGCTTAGAAATGTAAAATTTGAAATGTAAAATGTAAAAACAAATCGTAAATCCTAATTTTTAAACATTTTGACTTAAGAATTAAATATTTTTTTAACATTTTACATTTTCCCTTTAACATTTATTTGGAAAGTACTCCCAAAATATCCTCTTCATCCAGAATGAGATACTCCTTTCCGTCGACTTTCACCTCCGTTGGAGAATACGTCTTAAAAAGGACAACATCGTCGACTTTCACCGTCATTGGCTCATCTTTCTTGCCAGGACCAACCGCAAGAACTTTCCCCTGTTGCGGTCTCTCCTTAGAAACAGTGTCGGGGATGACGATTCCGGAAGCTCTGACTTCCTCT
This sequence comes from Candidatus Peregrinibacteria bacterium, assembly GCA_016220175.1. Lineage (NCBI taxonomy): Bacteria > Candidatus Peregrinibacteriota > Candidatus Peregrinibacteria bacterium. The sequence goes on along the minus strand of JACRHZ010000060.1, from coordinate 5,001 downwards.
GCAGATGTTGCTTCAACAACAACTTTTTTAAAAAGTGGTTTTATCTTCATGGGAAAAGAATAAAAGGGCAAAAATTATGAGGCGGGATTTAATTAGCACTCATTATTTACGAGTGCTAAAAAATTCTAGCAAAATCCAGAAAGTCGTCAAGAGAAATTTTTTTCTCCTTTCTTCTCAATTTTTTTCAAGAATGGCGTCTACCATAAAAGCGAGTTCACCTCTTGTGAGTTCATAACTCGCATCATAGAGACCTTCGGGGATGATACCAATTTCGAATCCTTTGTCGAGATATGGCTTATACCATGGAACCAGTTCCTTAAATTCTGTTTTTTCTATATCCCACACGGGAATTTCATTTGTGGTGAGGAGGATTTTGCATGCTTCGCCAAGAGTCACAGATGCTTCTGGATGAAAGAATGTATCAGACATTCCCTGAATAATATTGTTTTTTTGAGCAAACCTCACATATTTTCGAAGCCACTGAATTGGTCTCGTGTCAAAGAAATCAAACTTAAAAAATGCTTTTTCGGAATACTGATCAAGTTCCTTCATCATCGCATCATCTCCTTTTTTTTGTTTTCCGATGGCTCTTGCAAGAAGGATCGTTTTTAAAGCTTCTCCGCGCGAAATCTTTTTTTCGGGACGAAAAGTGTCATCTTCATATCCTTCAAAAATCCCCTTATCTTTCATTCTGGAAATGGACTGTTCATAGCGGTGATATGAGATATCGTAAAATACATAATTTAGTGATCCAATCGAAAAATTCCCCTTGGTACCACGAACTTTTTCATTCTGATTTTGAAAGGAAAGAAGAATTTCGCGAAAACTTTCCAGATTTTCATCATACTTCGTATCGAGATCATCATAGACAAAAATATACGCATCTTTCCCATCAAAAGCGTAAATTTTGCTCGTTTTTCGTGTTTTTCCAAAATCTTCGCCTTCGTAGAGATAGGTAAGAGAAACCCCCTGAAGACCGTCCAAGACGACATTGTCATTTTTACTCACCAGCCGGAAATTCGATTCCCATTTATGAGCTTCCAAGAGGTGTTTTAGAAATTCCTCCTGAGAAAGTTTTTTCTCAGATTCAGAAAGCTTCTGATGAAAGACGGTAATATCGGCTTCTACATCTTCTTTGCGGAGGAATTCAACGATAAAATCTTCATCTGATGGGTCTTTATTTTCATGGAGATACCACCCTGGAGCTGTCCCGAGAGAAAAAGCAGGCGTTTTGCGAGTGAGCGTCTGTACAGGGTTTTGCACAATTGGCTGATCCAGGAATGAAAATGTCGTAAAAAGAGACGCGTATTTTTGGAGAGCCTCTTCTTCTTTTTTGAGATCATATTCATAGGAAATAAATATCAAAGAACTTCCATAGGGAATAATGTAGTTCATCGATTTTTGATCCCAGTAGAGATAGGAAATGCGATACGCATGAACGCCTTGGAAGACCTCCTCCACACGCTCATAATTTTTGTACTGTTCTTTATTCTTTTCAAATTTTTTAAAAACTCGTTCTTGTAAATATTCTTTGGTAACTTCGAATGGAAAATCTTTGAGAGTGATATCAATTGCATAATTTTCAGTGTCGATTTTCGATCCCATTACGATGTTATACCGCGATATTTTGTAAAATTCCCAACTTTCAGGAATTTTCACTGTGAATTTCGGATAATACGGATGCGTATATGTTCTCGTATCTTCTGCATCATTTTTCAAGATCAATTTTCTGCGGACTTCTGCATACGCTGCTTCGACATACGCTGGCGGATCTTTCATGTGTTCCTCTATAAAACTCGTTGCTTCATGAATATCCAAGAAGTACCCCAAATCTGTCGCGTCTGCTGAAATACCATATGTCGGAATTCCCACAAAATCTCCTTCCTCAGAAAGTGCCGTTCCGCCAGAATTTCCATAGCTCGTAAGAGTATCTGTTTTGAAGTATCTCAGCTGATTCTTTTCTTCAAATCCGCTGACTTGTCCTTTGGTGATGGTAATTGATTCTCCTCCTATTCCCGGATATCCATGAACAATAATATCATCTCCTTCTTTCAGTTCTTTTTTTGGAGAATATGGAAGAAATTTCAGAAGCGGAATCTCTTTTCCCCGAATATCTTGCTTGTGTATTTGGAGAAGAGCAACGTCCATATCTCGATTTCGAGCAAGGAGCGAAGCAGTATATTCACAAATTGGTTTTTCGGCAGGATCAAAAGTGATGCATATAAAAAATACAGAGAATGCCTTATCTTCCTCTTTTTCCACAACATGGTTATTCGTAATGATGAGTCCTTCGGGACTAATAATAGTCGCAGATCCCGATACGTAAAATTGAACACCTTCATTTTTTGTGTAATCACCAGAAGTGATCATCACCGTTGGGAGCATCTTTTCAAAATCGATAGTCGCTTTTGCCGCACTTGTATTCGGGAAAGAAAGAAGTGCACAGATAAAAAAACTCGAGAAAAGAATGTTCCGCTTCATGAAAATCAGAAAAAGACGCTCGAAGAGTATAGCAGGAAAAGAATATTATGAAATGGAAAATGGAAAGAGCTCATGTGGTTTCGTTCTCATGGTATTTTTGCGATACAATATAAATAGAGGAGACATCAAGTTTTTTTACATTTTATATTCAACATTCTCCATTTTCTATGCTTTCTCTCGATCTCAAAGACCGGTTTGCAGAAATAGCAGATATTCTCGAACTCTCAAACGAAAGTTTTTTTAAGATTCGAGCATATCGAACCGCATCGTCTGTAGTCAGCGGACTTTCTGAAGATATTCTTAAAAATTCCTCTCAAGCAGAACTCAAAAAAATTCGAGGAATTGGAGATGCGATTGCGCAAAAAATTGTGGAGTATCGCGAAACCGGGCACATTGCGGCGCTTGAAAAAATGAAGCAAGGACTTCCCGACGGGATTCTCGAACTTTTAAATATTCCCGGACTTGGTCCAAAAACGCTCAAAAAATTCTGGTTTGAGTTTGGAGTAAAAAATCTTTCTCTGCTGAAAAAATTATTGAAGAGCGGGCAAGTCGAAAAACTTCCTCATTTTGGAGAAAAAAGTGTGGAAAATTTGAAGAAAGGGATTGAGTTTTTCGAGAAAAATGAGCAGAGAATTCCTTATACAGAAGCCAAGGAGAAGGCGGATGAAATTTTGAAGAATATGAAAAAATGCCACGAAATGCTCAAAATAGAAATTGCGGGAAGTCTTCGAAGGAAAAAAGAAATGATCGGCGATATCGACATTCTCGTCTCGAGCGTGCATCCAGAAAAGGTCATTGATTTTTTTCTGAAGCTTGAAATCGTGGGAGAAGTGAATGCACACGGGGAGACGAAAGCATCGATTTTTACCAAAGATCATCGACAAATCGATCTTCGCGTCGTCCCTCCTGAAAGTTTTGGTTCGGCGCTCCAATATTTTACGGGATCAAAAGAACACAATATTCTTCTCAGAAGAATTGCGCTCAAAAAGAGAATGAAACTTTCCGAATACGGCGTATTTCTTGGGGAGAAGAAAATTGCGGGAGAAACAGAAGAAGGTGTGTATGAAATTCTGGGGAAAAAGTGGATTTCTCCAGAAAAAAGACTCGGAAAAGATGAACTTCATGGATAGTTCTTCTTCGAGAAGATGAGTGAGTTTTATATTCTGTTGACGGAGGTCGTCGACACTTTTTTTGCGAAGAAGTAAATTCCAAAAAATATCTTCATTATGCGACTTTGTGAATGTTTTTCGTTTTAATTTTTTCCAAAAAAAACTGATGCCCTTGGAGTTTTTTGGAAAAGAAGTATCATCACGAGTGTCTTCTTTTTGATGATATGACAAAGAATGAATTTCAGCGGCTGATACTCCTCCTTGAGGCATTAGAAATTCACACCAAGTCCTTGCAAAAGAGTTTTGACTCATTTCGTGTGGAGGTTGATGAGAAGTTTGAAGGGCAAGCGCGATCTCTTGAAAAAAAGCTCGATGAAAAATTTGCAAAACATTCACAGTCTCTTGAGGAGAAGCTTGATGAAAAATTTGCAAAACATTCGCAGTCTCTTGAGGAAAAGCTTGATGAAAAATTTGCAAAACATTCACAATCTCTTGAGAAAAAGCTCGATGAAAAAATGGATACATTTCAGATGGAAATGGTGTTTCTTATAGAACACGAAGTAGTCACTCGACTTGATGGAATTTCTGACTCTGTAAAAATGTATACTGATCGGAAAGTTCAGCAGCATGAGGAAAAGTACCACATAGTGGTGTGAGGATTGCGGAATGATGAAAAGTGTGAAAAGAAAGCGGAATAAAACACGCTTGCTTTTTTTATAAAATCTGGTCTAAAGTGTCTATAACTTCTCCAGAGTGATCAATAAAAAAGAACGTAATGAAACTGAGTTTAGAGTAATGCCTATAGAAATTCTTTTGTATGGTGAAGATGTCCCCCTCCAAGTTGCCACAGACAGAAATTCATTTAAATTTAGAAGGAAAACCTCTTTCCCGGGAAGACATAGCGGCTGTTCTTGAAGGGCAAAGGGGAGTTATCTTTGAACTACGAAGATGCTTTGTTTGGAATATTCACCAAATATCATTAGGGGGGAGCGGTATTACAAATAGTACAAATGAAGGAAAAGATTGGAAGAGCTTGATTGAAATAATTCAATACACATCGCAAGTACTCGAGAGCTTACTTGAATGGAGTGGATATGCAGGACAAATGGACAGATGGGATACGGGAGATATCATTATTTCTTCTATTTATGCATGTGGTGGTGGTGCATATCCATTCCTTGTCCCTGAGTTAGTTACGGGTTGTATAGAAGAAATGACAGATGCTTATCCTCAGCACAGCAATTTCTTCCCAGAGTCTTCTGGTTGTAGCCTAGTATTATTTCCAATAAATAATTTCGTGTGATATACTTGGGACGATATTTTTCTTGATACGCATGAAAAAATATATCGTTCATCTTTCTCAAAAGGAAAAAATACAAATACAGAAAATATTACAAAAAGGAAAGCATTT
>JACRHZ010000059.1 GCA_016220175.1 Candidatus Peregrinibacteria bacterium | reverse complement strand
TCTCAAAAAGGAGTTATCTGCCTGGCAAAAACAACGCAATCAAAGTCTATCAACAATTCAATGGAAATTCACAAAGCAAGATGCTGACCAAAAACTACAGAGACACTATACATGAAATTATTTATTGGAAATTATACTAGGAATAGAAGATATACAGACCATGTGAAATAATCAATTTTTCCGCTACCATGTTGCCAGTTTCAGCAAATTCTATGCGTTCAAAAGATTGGACACGGCAAAGCATAAGAGTTCGGCATAAAAAATCAAGATATCCGAATATTTTTGACTGTATTATTCTTGGAGCTGGTCCCGCGGGAATGACCGCGACGATTTATGGTGCCAGGAGAAAAATGTCGATTCTCCTCATTTGCGGACCAAAAGTTGGAGGACAAATGAAATGGTCGTCTGATATTGAAAATTATCCCGGAGTGAAAAAAATTACCGGTCCGGCGCTTACCGACCGATTTTTTGATCATGTTCAAAAAATTTCCGAAGATCCAAAACATTTTGATGTTTGGGTCAGAACGAAAGAAAGCGCAAGAAAAATTGGAAAGAAAAAAAATATTTTTGAAATTCACACTGATCAAAAAAATGTTTTTCGATCAAAAACGATTCTTTTGACGATGGGAAAAATCCCAAGGACACTCGGAATTCCTGGCGAAGAAATTGCAATGAAAGGAAATGGACTTTCTTTTTGCGCAACTTGCGATGCACCGCTCTATAAAGACTGCAAAATGGCGATTCTCGGCGGAGGAAATTCTGCAATGGATGTAGCGCTTCAGCTCGAAAAATATACCGATGACATCACCATTTTTACTGATCTTGATGATCTCATGGGAGAAAATGTGCTTATGGAAAAAATTAAAAAAAGTAAATTTATTTCGGTGAAATATTCCATTGCCGTAAAGGAAATCCTCCTCGATAAAAAAAAGCATGTACGCGGAATTCGATATACTGAGAATGGAGGAAAGATTCAAGAATTTTCCTGCACAGGAATATTTGAGGAAATTGGGAATATTCCCGCTACGAGTTTTTTGGAGGATTTTGTGAAACGAAATACTCACGGGGAAATTCTCACCGATGCTCGCTGTAGAACGAATATTCCCGGCGTATTTGCTGCTGGAGATGCAACGACAGAACTCCACAAACAAATTATCGTTGCCGCAGGACAAGGCGCAATTGCAGCGCTGGAAGCGCATGAGTATATTTTGAATTCTCAAGATTAAGTCAGCCTTCTCATAACTCCGAAAAATGAGATCGACCGGAAAAGCATTTCAAGAATTTTCAGACGTGAGAAACTTTACTCCTTATTTTTGCTATAAAATCTGTAAAAAAAGAAAAAAATCCTGCATTCTGACCATTTGTCGATGGAGACTCTTGAGCTATCGGTTCTGGTCTTAACCCAAGAACGCGCCAAAGGAGATTGAGTTCAATTGGTGCATTAATCCAGTTAATCATAATCTCTCCAGGATGATGCCTTGCATCTTGTAACCTTCGCTGCAAAGATGGGCGTTCTGATAATTTTTCGAGTCCCTCATCTCCGAGTATTTTCAAAAGAGCGATCACTTGTTCTTTGCTGAACTTCAAATGAGTGTCTTGTTTTGCTTCTCGTAAAATTCTGAGGACTTCTTCTTTTTCCGCATCTGAAGGTTTTTCTGGACGCAGAATTCCGTCCTTACCGGCTGAACGCAGTCCATCTCCCGGAGGAATTGGCGCGGTTTCAGAACTTTCTGGAGCAACACTCGTACCGATTTCTAAAGTCTCAGCAGGTGCTGTCCTTTTGGAGCTATCATCACACGATCTGCCCTTATTTAAGAGCTCCCGAATGAGAACACCTTCTTCTTTCGTAAACTGAACATGTACCCACGACTGTTGAAGTTGTAGTTTTTGTAGTATTCTCACGAAAAGAGCTCCTCTGTTGGATGGTTTTTCGGCGAACCCTAGTTCTGGCAAAACCTTCGATTGTTCCATGAAAAAAAGACTATAAGATAGAAACCTTAATATTTTATAAAAAATTGTCAATTAATATTAATTATTCGCTTAGAAAAACGTGATCCGTAATTCCGTAATTCATAATTGATTCTAGAACTGCTCCAAAAATCTCAAATCATTCTCATAAAACAGCCGCAGATCAGAAATTCCATGTTTGATCATGATTTGGCGTTCAATTCCGAGTCCAAACGCAAATCCATTCCATTCTTTTGGATCGAGTCCTCCATTTTTCAGGACATTTGGATGCACCATTCCCGCACCGGCAATTTCGAGCCATCTCTTTTTTCCATCGATATTGAGGAGCGCATCAACTTCGAGTGAAGGTTCTGTAAATGGGAAAAAGGAGAGACGGAATCGGATTTCTGCATCTGGAGCAATGAGCTGGCGAAGAGCGTTTGCAAGAATAAATTTGAGGTGCGCAAGAGAAACATTTCGATCGATCAGAAATCCTTCATACTGATGAAACATCGGAGAATGTGTCGCGTCGGAATCTTTTCGGAACACTTTTCCTGGAGCAATAATTCTGATCGGCGGTTTTCGTGTTTCGTAATATCGAATTTGAATACCAGAAGTTTGGGTTCTGAGAACATATCCCTTCATCCGTTCTTCGAGCCAAAATGTGTCCTGCATCTCCCTCGCGGGATGATCTTCTGGAATATTCAGCGCAGTAAAATTATGCCAGTCGTCTTCAATTTCTGGACCTTCCGCAACTTCAAATCCCATTCTCCCAAAAACATCTTCGATTTCTTCAATTGTGGCATGAAGTGGATGCCGCTTTCCTCGTAAAGTTGGCTTTGCCGGAAGTGTCACATCCATCCACTCATCCTTGAGAATATCATCCCCTCCTTTTGATTCGAGAGAAAAATATCGGTCTGCAACTTTTGCCTCAAAATCTTTTTTCGCAATATTCGCGGCTTTCCCAGCTTCCGCTCTTTCTTTTTCCTGAAGAGAAGAGACATTTCTGAGGAGAAGCGTGAGTTCTCCTTTTCTTCCGAGATATTTTTTTTGAGTATTCTGAAGATCTTCCTCAGATTTCGCTTGAGAAATTTCTTTTATCGCTTTTTTGAGAATATCTTGAATTTCCTTTTCCATGAGTACTAAAAATATCGACCGTGATTTTCCCAGAACACCACGAAAGATGCAAGCCTCAGTCCTCCTTAAGCTCTGCCAAATACGCTGTAGAAATATTCTGCGAAAATTCCTGATCGTGGAACACTTCTCCCTTCACCGAAATTCCTGTTTCATACAAAAAGTCTTTTGAAAATGTATCTCTCTCTGATCCCGCTTGATGAAGCGCATAAAACTCAAAAACTTCCCCCTGGAAAACATTGATTTTGAGCGGTGATTCTACAAAGAGTTCAATATCTCGTTCTTCTCCTGCAGGAACCTTCGGAAACAGGAATCGAAATGCGGTATATTCCGCTTCATCAAGACGTTTAATATCGGAAAAAGATATGTTTTTGCTCGTGAGAAGTCTCGTCCCTTTTGGAAAATACACGGTGGTCGAGACGACATTATTCCCCTTTCCGAGAGTACTTTCTATTTTTTCTTTCGGAATATATGGACTTCCGAGTACAGAAAAAATAGTACTAAACATCTGTTCCGCGTTTTTATCCCATGTGTGTTTTCTTGAGATTTTCAGGGTGTGAAACATTTCTCCGGAAAGATTGAGAAGGGTTTTTTCAGAAATATTCTGCGTCATAAAAGCATCGCTTTTGTTGCCGCCTACATTCATTTGCACAACTCCAAGAAAATCTGTTTTTTTGCCAGATTTTTCGGGGAGATATTTTCCTGAAATGCCGAGATCATCCCAAAGTTTTTCGAGTTCTCTATAACGTGAATATATCTGAATATCCTTTTTTTGAATCCATGACTGAGCGTATGCAAAGAAAACTTCTGGATTCTCTTTCTCTTCAATCTTTTGCTGAAGAACAGGAAGAAGTCTTTCGAGAATTATTTTTGGAGAAATTCCTTCTTCTTCTTTCAAAAATTTTCCTTCAACGATATAGGAAAGAAGAAATGAGACATTTTCTCGAGTGAGGAAAAGATCATCGTTCACTCCCGGAAGTGGAACGGGATCGATTTCTTGCAAAATATCTTCTAAAATCCCCTGATGAATGGCAATTATTGTATCTGCCGTAGGACCTTTTTCTTCTTCCAAAAACCACCGAATGAGTTCTGCAGATTCGGGAAAATCTGGGAAAATATTTGCATCTCTGAGCGCCCATCTTTTCGTAAGACGAGAAAGTTCTTTCGGAGGAGGAATATTTTTTGCGAGTTGTCCATCAAAATCGTATACATCAGAAAATTTTGAAGAAAGAATTTTCCCTTGAGAAATCTCGAGAAGCAAAAGACTTCCGATAAATCCTCCTGTTGGACGAATTTCATCTTTATTTTGAAGCAAAACGAGAATTGTTTGTGGATGATATTTTCCCAAAAAAGTTTCAATTGAGATCGTATATTTTGTAATATTTTCCATTTGTATTTGTGCTTTTTCGAGAAGTGATTTTCCCTGTTCAAGTTTTGATTTTATCCCTTCTGGAAGTGGGCTTGAGAGAATTCGCGCTATGAGGCTTTTTGCATTTTCCATGTGATTCATGAGCTTCTCTATGTTCTCTTTTTCCCTCTCAAAAAGAGGAAGGAGGGATTCTTCTCCTTTTAGGATTTTTGGAGAAATCTTTTCGAGATATGTATGCTCTTCGAAGAGAATATTTCCCATTTCAAAAAGAATATCAGACACTTCAAAAAAGAGGTGCGCCGAGGAAAATCCGCTTGTTATGTTTGTAAAAAATGTATTTTCCTGAGGCGTTTTTTCTAAAAAAAATGCGATTTCACTCAGCTCTTTTTCAAAATCAGAAAATGCTCTTTGAATCCCGCTCCAACCTTTTTGCTGAACTTCTTCATGAATATTTTGAAGATCGGAAAAAAGAGAGTTTTGTATTTCTTTGAGGTTTGTTTCAAATGATTGCACTTTTCCCCATGCATTTCCAGCAAAGAGTGTCAGAAAAAAAATAAGCCCGAGGAAAATCATTCGGCGAGACTCGGCAAAAAAGAAGAAGTTTTTCGGAGATGCAGAAAAGTGAAATGTTTCGTGTTTTTCGCAAGATATTTTTTGTTCTGACCGCTGAAACATATCGAGTGAGGTCTTTTTCATGTGGAAGAAATTGTATCGTTGTTTCCAAAATCATAAATACTCTCTATGTCCAAGCGTTGAGGAGAGAAAGTATCGCAAAAATTATTGCGGCAATTGATATTTTTTTCGTGTACTTGCTCCCCATCCACAAATCAAGAATTGCGAGACAAATAGCGATCGGTTCAAAATAAAATGGAAAAAACTTCAGTCCAAAAAAACTGATGATAAGCGCCGCCGGTCCGAAGATGCGAATTTTTTTTATTTCTTCGATCCCTTCAACCATTTTCTGCACCGGATTTCCTTGGAATGATTCCGGAAGAGGATCATCTGCGCGAATTTTCGTAATTCTTGCTTCTTCCTCTTTTTTTTCTTCTCCGGTCAATACTTCCACTTCATCCGCCGGAATTTCTTCTACTTTCTCTTTTGTATTGGGTGACATGAATTTCGAAAAAAATCAGACCGGATTTTAGTCTACTTCGTGGAATTTCGCAAAAATGTGATGAGAAAAACTACTTTTTTTGCTTCAGGTATTCTTCTAAGGAAATATTCGCCGCATCTTTGAGGATGCCATTCGCATCGGAAACCTCAAGAAGTATCTGTGTTTTGATATCAATAATCCCCGAAAGCTGAACTTCTTTTTGTGAATCTGTCGCTCCGGTAAAAATAATCCCCATCTCATCATCAGAAAATCTCAAACTTCCAGCATCGACCTTTATATCATGTGCTTTGAAAAAAGAAATAATTTCGCCTTTTACATCCTCACGAGACGCTGCTTCTTTTGCCAGATCTCTGATTTTTTTAGCTGCCTCAATGAGCGAAACTTCCTCAAGAGATATGCTCGGGTACTCTTTAAATTTTACGTGTTCGAGAATTTTTTCTCCGGTCTCTTTCTTCATCGTATAGTCAAAACTTACCTCTACTTTTTCAGTTCCCACAGTCGCGTATTCCACATGTACCGCAGTAATGCTCATGGGAAACATATCTGTTCTGAGCACAGTAAGACCAGCTTCTAGGAGAGCAGGCTGAAGGTTTCTGATAACGAGATCTGCAATGACGGGATCCATCTCTTCTGTCTTCTGCACGGCTTCTTGACCTTCTTTTGTCTTGGGTTCAGGAACTGTTACTTCTGGATGAAGTGTTCTATAGATAGCATTTTTGAGGGAAGGAAGAGAATGAGTTCCTTGGATTTTTGTTGTATCTTCGAGTTCAACTTCTTTGATGTATCGGTATGGAAGTGACAATAGCCCCGTGAATACGGTACCATCAGCCATTACCGCTTTCTGAATTTGGAAAAACTCTTCATCAATTCGTTTTCCATTTTCAAGTCGAATATCTGCGAGTTCAAGAATTTTTCGTGCTTCTTCATAATTATCCTTCGGAGATTCTGGAGAATTCTCTGGGGAAACTTCTGGCGGTGCCGTAAAAGCTGGTCCATTCTTTACTGAAGCATCAAGCCATTCTTGAAATCCATTTTCATCACACACTCCGGAAAGTTCACAGGCCATAAGTCGTCTCGTTTGAATCCATTTTTGATAGGCATCGTACGAACAATTTCCGTAAAATTCACACACGTGCAGACGCGTTTCGATTTCTTTCTTCGTTTGTGTAATATTCTGAAATGCCACAAAAGACAGGAGCGTATCAGACCTATCACGAATTCTTGCATCGACATTTTGAAGTACTGAATGTGCGAGGAGTGGTTTTCCTATATCCACAAAACTCTTCGCGAGCACGAGACCTCTCTGAAGAATTTCTAATTCCGTAATCTGCCTCTCTTCATCAGAAGTGAGCGTAAGCTCTTCATCATCCAAAAATGTTAAAAATGTGAGGAGTTCCTGAGTAACTTCTGAAGAATTTTTTAAAAATAAGCGAAAAAGAGTTTCTCGATACAGCGTGAGAAGGTGTGGATGAAAGCTGTTCCATGTATTCCTCCGATGTTCCTGCCAATTCCAAATATCTTGAATACGCTGAATCTCCATGTTCCGCCAAAATTTTTCTGATTTTTCAAAAGATTGCTGAAGTCCATAAAACGCGCTTTTGAGAATTTCTAATTCAAAATCTCGTGCAGCGGATGAAACGAAAGATACTCCCAATTTATCTTCAAGAGTGTGCCTGATGGTTTTATCTGGCAAAAACTTTTCTACAAACTTGATGTCTTTGAGGAGATCCGCGAGTTCGTTCTGCGTAGGCTCATTTTCAAGAAAAAATTGTTGTATTCCCAGTCGATCATTTTCCTGAAGCGCCGTGAAAAATATTTTTTTCTGCGTCTTCCACATCTCTTCATCTCGAACTTTTCTCTTCTCTGGGAAAAGCGAAAGGTATTGCAGAGCCTTTTTTACGACCCATTCTCCATCTTCTTTTTTCTGGAATATTTTTTCTGAATATTCTTTTCGAAGCGCATTATCCCTTTCAAGATTGAGTGAGCTTTCGTAACTTTCTTGATTTGCCTCAACACGAAATTCTCGCAGGAGTTTTGAATATCTCAGTTTTGCTAAAATTTCATTTTTGAGTGGATTTTGAAGAGAAAAAACAGCTTTACTCATTGGCGGAAGGAAGGTTTCTACATCATTTTCTCCGCGATTTCCGAGAATACGAACACTCAGGGTATTCTCCCACGTCGTCACCGTAATGTGGTCACCATCATTTACGAAATCTGCGGACCCATTTTCGACTTGAAAAATATACTTTTGAAATGCCACATTAATTTTTTGAAACCCAAATACCCACATCTCTCCTTTCTCTAACTCGAAAAGTGGAATTTGAGAAGAAAAATGCGTGTTCGTAACAGTTTCACCTTTTATACGCACTTCTCCAATATCCGGAATACTTATGGTACTTTCCGAATTTGAGTCGGAGAAAAGCAAGGTGTTTCCAGAAAGGAGTGCTGTTTTTGTAACAGACACATATTCCTTGTCAAAAGCTTCTTGCTTGAGAATACTTCCCTCGCGAACATCTAATTCGGGAAACTCTGTGTATTGAACTGGGGAAGGAGTATTTGCAAAAACAGTACTAAAAAGTAGGAGAAATCCAAAAAGTGCTCCCGCGATAGAGAAATGTCTCGCGATGTGAGAGTGATACTCTTCATGAGATGAAGAAGAATTCTCTTCTGTTTCTAAGTTGGCCTGCAGTGTGTTCTCTTGATCTTCCATTGGTATTTCAGCGGATATGTTTTTGTTTTTTTGAGGTATAATTTTTGCGCATCATACTATTGTAAAACAAACAAAATCGCTAGTCAATGCCATTTTCCGCATTTTCCTGCCATAATACATACTGGAAAGTTTGGCAAGGAGATTGATTCCATCGCCTACTTATTGCTTATTGCCTACTGCTTATCCCTCCTCATGCAACATAATTTTCCAAAAAACGGGCGTATTTCTCGGATTCTTGGTATTGATCCGGGGCTTGCGACCACTGGATTTGCCATTCTTGAAGTAAAGAATTCTGAAATTGAGCTCAAGGATTTTGGAGTGTTTTTGACAAGGAAAGGAGATCCTCTTGCAGAAAGGCTCCATCAGATTTCGAAAGATGTTGCCGAGATATGCGATACATGGAATCCCCACGTTTTATCAATAGAAAAACTTATTTTTGTTAAAAATGTTACGAATGGTCTTCTTGTGACGCAGGCCCGAGGAATTATTCTTGAAAATGCAGTAGCGAGAGGAATGCAAATCCTTGAATTTATGCCAACGGAAGTAAAAGCAAATATTACGGGCAATGGACGAGCTCCAAAAATACAGATGCAGAAAATGGTACAAAAAATACTGCATCTTGCCGAGGCTCCTACTCCAGATGACGCCGCAGATGCGATTGCGATAGCTTTGTGCGGAGCAGGGAAGGAAAAGTAGTCAGTAGTCAGTTATAAATTGTCAGGAAAAATTGATCATTGATTGCTGACTACTGACAACTTACAACGGACTACACCTCCGATATCACCGGATACGATCCCAGCATTTTTACATGAGCGCCTTTTTCTGAAACTTTTTGGAGAACATCCTGAGTCCTCGCATTATAAATACTCCCTTCAAAATCAAGGAAAAAGACGTACTCTCCAAACATATGTCCTGCAGGACGGGATTCGATTTTTGTCAGGTTAATATTCGCTTTACTGAATTCTTCCAAAACAGAAGCGAGTGTTCCCGGCGCATCTTGATCAAAATAGAACACAATAGAACTTATGGGAAAGCTTTTTTTGGGAGTAAAATTCATTTTTTGGGAAGAGAGAAACGCAAAGCGTGTTTCATTTTCGGTAAGATTGGAGATATCGCGCGACAAAATTTGAAGTCCAGCGTTTTCTACTGCTTCTTCAGAACAAATCACGGCATGATGTTTTTTTCCGCTTCTCAGGAGTTCCTGAATAGCATACGCAGTAGAAGTCACCGGCACGAGATCGGCATTCGGAACTGATTTTGAGAGAAATTTTGAACATTGCGCGAGGGGTTGCGAATGAGATGAAATTTGCTGAATGAGTTCTATCCGGCTTCCCGGAAGTCCTGCGAGTACAAAATGAATTGGCATCCGAAAAAGCGCTTGAATCATCTGATGACTGTTAAAGAGTCCATCGAGTGTCTGTCCGATGCTTCCTTCAATTCTATTTTCCATAGGAACCAGAATATGACGACATTCTTTTTGAGAAAATGCGTCAAAAATTTCCGGAAGAGTTCTGTAAAAAACAATATCTTCTTCCTCTGGCAAAAATCTTTTTGCTGCTAAATGGGAAAAAGTATTTTCTGGACCAAGAAGTCCGAGCCCTCCTTTCTTTTTTTGCTGTTGACGCCCCCACGATGTTTTTGCATGAGTTTTCGCAGCAGAAAGAAAATTAATCACTTCATCAGATTCGTTCTGACATACAGAAGCGAAATCTCCTAAATACTCTCGACATGATTCCCAAAATTCGGAAAATTTTCGGAAATTTTTTTCTTCGATAACATTCGTAAGTTCGCGCGCATTTTCTAAAAACTTCTCCAAAATTTTACTGGTTTTTGGGTTTTGCATCTGAATATGACCGTAGAGACGCGCATCTTGGTAGAGAGTTCGTCCCATAAGATCAAGCTTGAGACGGTATGAAGGCGATCTAAATTCAAAATATTTCTCAATCGGAATTCCCGTACTCTGAAGAGTTCTTGCTGCGGTAACATCGAGAAAATGCATGAGACCCTGAATTACGGTCATAAGCTCATCATGTTTTTCTGCATCAAGAAAGCGAACAAGTGCGTTTTCTTTTTCAAAAATATCAACAATACGTTTTTGCCATTTTTTTCCTCGCCCCTCACAAAATATACACACCTGCGCTTCCATGGAATTTGATGGCGCAAACATCGGATGACATCCAAGAACAGAGCAGTTCGTGCTCCTCATCATTTCCTGCACAATCGGAGCTTTCAGAGAAGTAACATCCATGATGAGTCCTTCCTTTTTTATATGCGGTCCAACCTCACGAATTACGGATGTGGTGACATCTATCGGCACAGAGATGAGAACGATGTCAGATTTTTTGGCAAGTTCTGTATTCGAAATCTTGCTCCGTTTATCGGAAATAAAAACTTCAAAGCCCTGTTTTTGGAACATGTGTGCAAAAAATCTTCCCATTTTTCCTTTTCCTCCGACAATTCCGACAATTTCTTTCTGCCGAGCATTCATACACGAAGAATAAAAAGATAAAAAAAACACCTTCTCTCTCGAGAAAGTGCGTGAAATTCAGAAAAAGAAATATCCTACATCACAGGCACCTTCTCGGCTGACGCCCAAAAAAAGTAAAAGAAAAAGGCCTGAATGAATGATCGAATTGTTTTCATCGAGAAAAAGTATATCGCGATTTTGGAAAAAGAGCAATGAAAGTATTGATTTTTTTTGATTTTTTGAGTTTTCAGAGGCAAACACTCTTTACAACTTCTAGAAAACATATTTCCCTTCAAAAAGCGTATCTACTCCGAACTTTCGCTCTTTTTGGAGATGAAATGCTGGATTCTTAAAAATTTCTTCCACAGAAATTGTCTTTTCTCCAATAATCGTTTTGGGCGAAGTTGAAAAATAGCCTTTTTGAACACATTTTTGGGAAAGAAATTCTTCTGCCGTTCTTTTCCCTCCTTCTACGAGAATGCTTCCGATGTCACGAGCATATAATTCTTTTTGCAGCAAACGGAGATCAAATTGTCGTAGAGACAAGGCATGCCTTGTCTCTCCTTGTTCAATTACTAAGACTCTCTTCCCAAATTTTTTCCTCGCGATTTTTTCATTTTCCGGAAAAACGACCACGAGGAAATTTTCATCCCGAAACACCTGCGAATTTATCGGAATGCGGAGATGTGGATCGAGAAGAATTCGCAGGGGATCTCTTTTTCCCTGAAAAAATTCCCCATACCTCACACCGAGATGCGGATTATCGATGAACACTGTACGCGCTCCGACGAGAATAGCATCGTATTTTTGGCGAAGAAAATGGACGTGTTTGTCTGTTTCTTTTCCCGTTATTTTTGTCTGAGTATGAGCGCCATCTGAAATACAGAGATTTTCACTCATTGCCAGTTTTAAAGCCGTAAACGGAAGTTTTTTTTGAACAGAAAAGAAGAATATTTCATACATATCTGCGTATTTTTCGCGGAGTTCTAAAAAATTTTCATCAACTTCAACGCCACTCGATTGCAATTTTTTTATAGACTTTCCGGAAACAAGTGGATTTTTATCCCGAAAAAGCACCGAAACCTTTGAAATGCCCTTCTCAAGAAGAAAATCGACGCATGGTGGCGTTTTTCCATAATGAAAGCAGGGTTCTAGCGTGACAAAGAGATGCGCTCCTAATACGGAATATCCCTTCTTTTCCGCATCATACACAGCCTCTACCTCTGCATGATGACCTCCAAATCGCTCATGCCACGCTTTTCCAAGAATCACGCCATCTTTCACCAAAAGAGCGCCAACGAGAGGATTTGTTTTCGTGAATCCCATGCCTCTCGTAGCAAGTTTTGCAGCCCGCTTCATGAATTCTTCTGATTTCATATTTTCTATTTTCAATAAAAATTCCTTTTTTGGCGAAAGGAATCGCAGGAAATGTATTGACAATAGTTGCTATTTATGGTAAAAATCATCCCTTTTAAAATCCGTTTGTGAAAAAATTGATATTTCTCATTTCTCTCGGCATTTGGAGCGCACTCTTTTTCCCCGCTGAAGCTTCTCGAGAATATATTTCTCAGGGAATTTCAGAAATCTCTCGGGCTTCTGCTGAAGAGAAGGATAAGACATTTCTTCCAAATATCGCCAAGACTCCTCCTGCAAAAAAAATCGAATCCGAATGTAAGCTCTCTGCCGATACTTCAACTCTTCCTTATGAAATACAAATTGTGTTTCAGCGAGCAGTACAAAAAGCTCCATGCAACTTACTTCAAACGCTTCGAAGTGTTGAAATAGTGGATGATCCAAATATGCCACGGGCGCTTGGAGGAAAATACACTATTAAAATACGAAAGGACGCTTCAAAAAAGCCAGAATTTGAATCTGTTCTCATCCATGAACTCGGACATGTTACCGATATTGGAGGTATCTATGGAAGTCCACAAGGTGGGATAAGTGAGTTCTATGATGGAGATATTCCGGTGTTTCAAGATGATGAAAGTCTCGTTTTTTACCGCATTTCTTGGGAAAGTAGCGAGCAAAAAAAGAGTATTTCTCTCTCGGAGGATTTTGTGAGTGGATATGCAGCATCAAATCCTTTTGAGGATTTTGCGGAATCGTTTCATCTCTATATCGTTCATGGAAATGTTTTTCGAGCGGTGATTTCAAAAAACAAAGCTCTTTCAAAGAAATACGAATTTCTCAAAAATGAAGTTTTCGGAGGAGTGGAATTTCAGACCGGAAATGCTGATGAAAATATGGTCCCAAGACCGTGGGATTCTACAAAAATAGGGATTGGGGACTCAATATCAAAAGCTACAAAAGCAAAATATTCTTCTCTTCCCGCAACATTTCCGAAGAAAATTGAGGTCGTAGGATACAGGGGAAAAGGAAATTAGAAGGGAATTTTCTCGAGACTGAGTTGTTTTTTCCCTTCCTCTTTCCTACAATAGAGACCGTTTGCTTTTTTTGAAACACACGGTTTCTCTGTTCGTAATTTCTTTGTATTTTTATGGTTTCCTCAATATCTCGGAGATACATTGTCGTACTTGTGGAGAATAGATTGGGCGTTTTGAATAGGGTCGCATCGCAAATTCGAAAACGAAACTTCAATATCGAATCTCTTACCGTGAGTGAAATCGATACCCCGGGACTTTCTCGCATCACGTTCGTCGTGGATGGAGAAACCACGAACACGGAGCAAGTTGTGAAACAACTCGACAAACTCATAAACGTAATAAAGGTATGGGACGCAACTCCAGAGAAACTCATTATTCGTGAACTTCTTCTCCTCAAAGTTTTTGCGAATAAAGAGAGCAGAGAGGAGATTCTTCAGTTTTTAGAAGCGTTTCAAGCAAAAATTCATATTGTGTATCGGAAATCTTTGGTGATAGAACTCACGGATTCTCCCGACCTGATTGACGATTTTCTCGCAGTTATGAAAGATTTTGGTATCATAGAGATGGTGCGAACAGGCGCCACTGTTTTAAATCAAGAAGAATAATTCTCCACTTTTCTTATGGATCAATTCTCTCCTCAGCAAAACCCGCAAAAGCCATCTTCTTCTCGAAGCAGTTGGCGGATTTTTTTGATCGTTGTATTTGTTCTCACCGCATTTTTTCTGACATTCAGTGATCAATTTTTTGCGGAGCAAGTCCAGCCCGAGGAAATTTCTTTTTCGGAACTCCAAAACTGGTATCGCGAGAATAAATTACAAACAGTAGATATTAAAGATGACACTGTTACGGTGGCGAAAAAGGAGGAGGAAAAACAATATTTTGCCGTCATTCCTCCATCACTTTCTCTCCGAGAACTTGGATTTGACGATGAAAGCGTGAATAAAGCGACTGAAGTGAAGTATATTTCGACGAAATCGAGTGAATTCTGGGCTGAAATTGCGAGCAGATTGCTTCCTTTTGTGCTCATTATTCTTGTTTTCTTTTTCATGATGCGAGCGTTTTCTAAGGGAGCAAATGGCGCTTTTTCTTTTGGAAAATCACGAGACAAATTGTTTCAAAAGGGCAAGAAAAAGACGCTTTTTGCGAATGTCGCCGGATGTGAAGAATCAAAACTTGAGCTTTCTGAGGTTGTGGAATTTTTGAAAAGCCCGAAAAAATTTACGAAAATGGGCGCAAAAATTCCAAAAGGTGTTCTTCTTATCGGTCCTCCAGGAACGGGGAAAACGCTCCTCGCAAGAGCGGTTGCGGGAGAAGCTGATGTGCCTTTTTTCTCCATTTCTGGATCAGAATTCGTGGAGATGTTCGTAGGAGTAGGAGCAAGTCGTGTTCGTGATCTATTTGCGAAAGCGAAGAAGAATTCACCATCAATCGTGTTTATTGACGAAATTGATGCTGTGGGAAAGCAACGAGGACAAGGCATGGGAGGCGGACATGATGAGAGGGAGCAGACGCTGAATCAAATTCTCACAGAAATGGATGGTTTTGATAATGAGACGAATGTTATCGTCATGGCAGCAACGAATAGACCTGATATTCTCGACAAAGCCCTCCTCCGTCCGGGACGATTTGACAGACGTGTCACCATTGATCTTCCGCAAATGAAAGCACGAAAGGAAATTCTTGCGGTACATGCGATAGGAAAACCGCTTGATGCAAACGCAGATTTGGAAGAAATCGCTCGAGTTACTCCAGGATTTTCTGGAGCTGACCTCGAGAATCTCCTCAACGAAGCCGCAATTCTTGCGGCGAGAGAAAATCAAAAAACTATCACCAAAGAACACCTCCACAAATCTCATGAAAAAGTTATTCTTGGACCTGAAAAAAGATCGCTCATCATGAATGAAAAAGAACGAAAAAATACTGCGTACCACGAGGCTGGTCATGCTGTTATTACTTATGTCATGCCGGAAGCTGATCCCGTACGAAAGGTGACCATTATTCCGCGCGGACGAGCTTTGGGAGTTACTTACAATGCTCCCGATGAGGAGTCATTTACGCAATATACGAAGAAATATTTCACAGAAATGTGTATATTTATGGGTGGAAGAGCAGCGGAAAAATATATTTTTGGAGATGTGTCTTCTGGTGCGGCAAATGATATTCATCATGCGACTATCATTGCGAGAAATATGGTAATGCGATTCGGAATGAGCTTACTTGGACCTATGGAATTTGCGCAGACTGAATTCGGAATGTTTGATATGGGAGACATGAACAAGGCATATTCAGAAGAATTTGCCGCAAAAGTTGATGAAGAAGTTCAAAAACTTTTACAAAGAGCAATGGAAAAGGCGGAAGAAATTTTGAAAGAACATTCACACGAACTCCACCTTGTTGCAGAAGCACTCCTCAAAAAGGAGACTTTGAATCAGAAAGAATTTGAGGCATTCTTCAAAAAGAAAATGCCGAAGAAAAATTCAAAAACTCCAAAAAAAATATCTCAGCAAAATGGAAAGACAAAAGAAGTATCTCCTGAAAGTAAGCCGAAAATTTGACGTGTATTTTAAAAGCGAGTAGCATTTTTTTTGAAAATCGCATTTACAGTCGATTTCTCCCGCAATATGAGCTACCAAGTATCACTTCTCGATGTTCCTGAAAAAGAAAAAACGAAGGTCCTCTATATTTCAGGAGATATTGATGAATCGAATCTTGAGGACTTCAAGCGTGATTTTTCCCCGCTTTTGGAGACTCAAGGAATAGAGGAATATGTGCTCCATTTGAGAGATTTGCAGTTTATCAATTCTATGGTGATCGGATATTTTGCTGGTGTTTTTTCTGATCTTCATGCAAAAGGGAAAAAACTTGTGATCGCAGAGGGGAACTCTCATATTCTCGATATTCTTACTCTTGTGGGATTCACGAATTTGGTAAAACATTATCCCACGCTCCAAGAGGCAATCGAAAAAGCAGGAGCGTAGAAATTCAAAATTTTAAATTTTAAATTCCGAATTTTAAGTTTTAAATTTTTACTCCGCTTTAGCGGAGTTGAATTATGAAGACGATTCTTCTCGCCGGCGGATTTGCTACGCGCCTTTGGCCGCTCACGGAAAAAACGGCAAAACCGCTCATTCTTCTCGCGGGAAAGCCAATTATTTCGTGGATTTTAGAATCGCTTCCGCCAGAAATGGAGGTGATTATTTCTACAAATGCCGTATTCGCGAATGATTTTGAAAAATGGAGAAAGACATATTTTCCGGATCGAAATATTGAAGTTTTCGTGGAGGACAGTTTTGGAGAAAATGACAAAAAAGGAGCGCTCTTTGCAATTTCTTTGGTTTTGCAGCATAAAAAAATTGCGGAAGATCTCCTCGTTCTTGCTGGAGATAATTATTTTGGATTTTCTCTCTCAAAATTTCTAGAAGAGTTTGCAAAAGACAAACATCTGCCACTTCTTGCTGCGTATGATATTCAAAGTTTTGAAAAAGCAAAACAGTTCGGAGTTATTGTCCCCAAAAAAGAAAATACCTCTCTCGTTGAGAGTTTTCAGGAAAAACCGGTCCGTCCGCTTTCAACACTTATTTCCACCGGATGCTTTGCATTTCCTCAAAAATACCTTGCGGATATTCAGGAATTCGCTGAAAAAAAACGCGATGATCTCGGAAAAATTTTTGAATATTTTCTTGAAAACGGAAAGGATGTCCGATATTTTTCATTTTCAGAAAAATGGTTTGATGTCGGCTCTTTTGACGCCTATCTCGAGGCGAATGTTTTTTTGCTTGATGGGAAAGTTCACAAAGAATTCGATGTTTCCATCGCTGGTGATGCGAACATTTCTGGTTCGGTTTTTTTCGGATCAAATGTGACTCTTCTCGAAAATGTTTCCGTGCAAAATTCATGTATTTTTGAAGGATGTACGCTTCAAAATTGTCGAATTACTGATTCTGTTTTAGGAAAGAATACTTTTGTGGCAAATGTGGATCTCGAACGAAAAGTGATACGGGATGAAAGTTTTTTGATGCGGTGAGAGAAATTTTTCTCCTTTTCTTTTGAGCGAAGCGAGATTAGAATTTTCTCGCTTTTTTCCTTTCTTATTTATGGAATCATCAAAAAAATTAGAAGTTTCTGGACGCATTTTTGTGCTTCTCTGTCTTTTTCTTGTTGGGCTTTTTGGCTATTTTGGATTTCGAATGTATGAAATTTGGAATACTGCACATGGCGGGAATTTTCAGCAGCCAATCAATATTAACGGAGACGGGAAATTTACGATTGTTCCCAATATTGGGAAAATATATTGGAATCTGAATGAATCGGGAGAAACATCCGAAATAGCTACACAAAAAAGTAAAGAAAAAATGGCTGCTGTGAGAGCCGTTCTTCAAGAAATTGGTATTAAGCCAGCGGATGTAGGACAAGGCTATGTGAATACATTTGAGAACTTTGAATCTTCTCCGAAACAAAAAGCACCGGAACAACATGGATTTATGACATCTGCTGATATTATAATTGTTATTGTAAATTCTGACGCTTCAAAAATAAAATTGGCTTTTCAAAAACTCAAAAATCTTGGAATAAAAAATGTTGATTTTTCCTATGCAGTGAGTGATGAAGAACTTGCGGAAAAAAAGCAATTGGGAAGAAGGTTAGCGCTCGAAGACATTATGGAAAAATCCCGCCAAATTTCAGAATTGACCGGTCTTCGATTTGGAAGAGTCGTCAGTTATTACGATGAATATTATCCATATGGAGAACTCAACATAAACGCGGTGGGCATGGGGCAGTGTGATGGAAAAGGGTGTAGTAGTTTTGATTTTGGTCAACGTCAAACGATTTCTCTTGAAAATGAGCCGTACATTATTCCAGAACCGAGAGAACAAGAGGTAACAATTCGGCTGGGATTATCGTTTGAGGTGAAATAGAGGGGCAAAACCAGTGGGGAATTTTTCTTTAGCGACTCCATTGTGTTTTGTAAAGAAAAGCTGAGATGCTCGTCGGACTCCTCTTAAAACCGTCATCCCGACTGCAGACGTGCAGCATCAGGCGATATTCGAGAAAGACTGAATGTAACGAACAGGAGGGATCTCACTTCACCAGAAATGAACACTGATCGAAGCATACAAAGATTGGTGACAAGAGATTCCTCCCATTCACAAATCCCACACTCCTTTTTACCTTTCTGAAGCTGAATTCCTGCGGTCGGAATGACGGGGAGTGTGGTGGAAATTTGCTTCTATCTGATTCTCATCCACTGATTTTGAAAAAGAACCGACAAGAGATTTTCTTCTTTCTCTCGCTGCCCAAATACTCTGCAAAATAATTCTCACATCTCCCCAAAAACTCCAGCGGAGAATATATTCCATGTCTTCCGCAAACATTTTTTCAAAATTATCTGCTTCTCCATGGAGCTTGCGAATCTGCCAACGTCCGAGCATTCCCGGACGAAGCGTCATACGCCTTTTATAATGCGGAGCAAGAGATGCCCATTCGTCTGGAAGCGCTGGGCGCGGACCAACAAAGCTCATTTCTCCATGAAAAATATTGAGAAGATTCGGGAGGTCGCGCCAAAAGGAATTCGCTTTTATTTTGGAAAAGCGATACATCCAAAATTCTCTTCCTCCGGCACCAATTCTTTTCTCAGACACAAAACCTCCTCGAAATATTTTTTGAAACAAGAAAAGAATCGAAACAGGAATCAGAAGAAGTGCAGAAAAAAAGACATCAAATCCCCTTTTCCAAAACTGTCCCCACCCAAAAAGCGGAGAGTGTTTGAGGGTGAGAAGAGTTTTGCCAGCGAGAATTTCTGGATGAATATTTTCTCGATATACTCCAAAAATCTCAGGGGAAACACGAAAATTCAAAAATCTTCCTTCTGCAAATGAGAGGAGATTCATCATCTGCTCACTCCCATCACATAAAATAATTTCATGAATGTGGTGTGTATCAACGACATTTTCGAGCTCATTCAGTTTCCCGAGGACAGGAACTCCCAAGATCTCTTTTACACTTCCTCCGAATGGAGAAAGAAGCGCAACGGGAACATGCTGCGAAGATGAGACCTTGAGACGTGCAATAATTTCCTCCGCACTACGATTTGTTCCGATGCAAAGCACTCGAAAAATATCTTTTCCTTTCCGAACTTTCCACGCCTGCCATTTTTTTTCCAAAATATGCGAACCAAGAGTGAAAAGTGTTCCAAAACAGAAAATATAAGTTACGATGAGACGAGAAAAAAATATCTCACGCCGAAAGAAAAAAATAAGAACAAAGAGCATTGCCCCAGCAATGGCAGAAAGCGAAGTACTGCGGAGAACTTCTAAATGGCTCTGTTCGCGAAGAGCGTATTTTCCTCCCCATGCCAAGAAGAGCATCCAAATGGGAGCCGTGATAAGTGCGGTCAAGAGATAGGGAAAGAATGGAAAATCTGACCGATAAAAACTCCACAGTCGAAAATAGTATGCGAGGAGAAATGCAAGCATTACGAGGAGAATATCCACAAGAAAAAAGAAGAGTTTTTGGCGAATGAGTGATGGATTCATAAGCTGCGCTAAGGAGGCTCTGAGCTAAAAAGTATAAATACTTGGATTCGCTCCGAGGTTCAGAAAAATAATTCTCAAAATAAACTCCAAAATCTGAAGACCAAAGAGTGCGAATATCGGACTTAAATCCAGTATTCCGATCCGCGCAAAAGGAATCATTGCGACTTTTCTCAGGATGGGCGTCGTGATGTTCTGCAAAAAATTTGTAAATCTGTTTCGAGGAACAGGGAACCAAGACAGAACCACTCGCAAAAAAATGAAGAACTCTAAAAGTCCGACAAAAAAGAGGGTGAATACGGCGCCGAAATTCGCGAATGATGACATCATGGGGAGCTTGAGAAAGAGTCTGGATTTTGAGAAAGCGGTATTCGAAAATTCTGATGATTTTTCCCCAAAAAAATCGAAATATCCGATGAAGTGATTTTCTCGTTTTCGGTGTTTTTGGCTAGAATCTGCTGAGATTCAGGATCATAAGGACGAAGTGTTCCCGACAAAAATCTCGTAAGAAACATTGCAGTTTCATTATTCTCTAGAGAATTTTCATATCTGATTTCTGTTTTTTCGAGTTTTTCATCTGATGTTGCTGTGGTTTCTACGGGAATCCCGAATCGCTCCAAATGTGCTTTTGTACTTGCGGCGAGTCCAGAACTTTGAGAAGCGTTAGAAATATGAATTTTTGTTTTTTGAAGATTTAGATCGCGATGATGCAAAATCACATCCACAAATACACGAATGTGTTCATACTTATCTTTTGTGAGATTTAAAAATGGAACGAGGACGAATGCTCCACTAAAGAGTTCCCGAGCCGGAGTCACAAGAAATCCTCCTGTGGTTTTAGGATCGTCATTGAGGCCAAAAGAAAGGAGATTTTCTCTCGGGAAAGTATAGCCAATATTCGCGAGCGAAATCATTTCTCGAAATGAAAAATTGGTGTGAATATTTCCCTCCACAATGTGATACATTTCCTGGAGTTTGCCGGGTGAGGTGAGAATATGAAGAGAACCTGCTTTTTCCAAAACTGCAGAAATAATTTGTCGCTGACGCCGAGAGCGATCAAAATCTGATGAACTGTGTCTTGATCTCGCAAATTTGAGTGCAGTTGCGCCATCCAAGTGTTGTTTTCCGGCGGGAAGATAAAACCGCTCATATTTCCAATCCGGAGTGGGATATTCGGGGTCATCAATTGTTTTTTCGACATCAATATCAATACCTTGGAGTGCGTCAATCGTCTCCACAAAAGCACGAAAATCAACCTGAAGAAATCGATCAATCTGAATGTGAAAAATCTCTTCAATCTCTTTCTCAAGAGTTTCTATTCCTCGGCGACGAGGATCCGGATCTCCGAGTTTTTTATAATGTTCAGAAGCGAGTTGGACGACTTCGTTAATTCTTCCAGATGTTACGTCCGTTTCGACATAAAAATCACGGGGGATGGAGAGCATGACGACACTTTTTGTTTTTTGATCGATACTCGCGACAATGATTGTATCCGTGAGTTCTCCTCCATCCCAAGATTCGTGTTCTTTTCCTCCCACTCCCAAAAGCAAAATATTGGTGAATCCATTTTGATCTTTCGGAAGTTCTGAGCCGGCAACCCAGAGGAGATCAGAAAATGAAAAATTCTGTAAAAATCCAAGCATCCGAATACTCGACTCAAATACCACAAAAGCACCAAAAATAATCATAACTCCTCCGAGAAGCCATCGAAACCGGCGTTCTTTTTTCTTTTTTCGTTCTGTAAATTCAATTGGATGACGAAGGAATGAAATCGATTTTTTCAAAAATGAAACACTTTGAGCTCCGAATTTCTTTATTCCGCTGAGAAGTGAAGAAAGGAATAAAATCAAAATTCTCTTTGCTTCTTTTTTTCGGAGAGATTGCCGAAGATTCCGCTTGGAAAAAGACACGCTACTTTAAGAAAGAGCGTGAGGAGAATATCATATTTTTTGAGGCGGGAGGAGAGAGAAAATATCGAGAGACGGGTCGAATGGTCAAAGACTATGAGCTTGTCAAATGGTCAAAAACCATAAGTTTACCGAATGGTCGAAGACCACGAGCTTGTCGAGTGGTGCGCGCGCCCGGATTCGAACTGGGGACCTCCTGCGAGTCAAGCAGGCGCTCTAGCCAACTGAGCTACGCGCGCATTATCTCTTTTTGGCACAGTGTCAGAATTGTATGTATTTTCAAGAAAAAAACAAGGAAATCCATTGAAAATAAGCCAGATCTATGAGATAATATGGAGAATTCTTTTAAAACGTATCTGTGCATATTTTCTCTCAAATTCATCATTTTCTAAAAAAAGCTGAAAAAAATGTAATTTTTTGTGTTATTTTCAGCATATTCGTATTTTTTATTGGAGTTTTCCTCATAACATCGCTTCCCGGAGCAGTGCAGGCGGGAATTTTTCCTGAAGGATGGGATCATGTATTTAAAAAACCCGTGAGTGAAGGAGTTCTTGTGAATGTGCCAGAGGGAAATGCTGTAGATAAAATCAAAATTTTGGTCTGGCACAATATCGTACCGATGGTGAAATATATCCTCGCAGGACTTTCTATTTTGATGTTCACCGTCTATCTTCTCAAAATGATTGTATCTTCTGGAGAAGAAGAGGATATTTCTTCAGCAAAAACAGGAATGCTCTGGGCAGTTTTGGGATTTCTCGTGATTGCCATTGCTTCCGATCTTGCTGAGGCTTTTGACCCTTGGGTGAATGCCAGTTCTGGAGACATCGTGGTGAAATCCCGTATAGAGGACACCACGTATCGCGTCGTAAGCTATGGACAGCTTCTTGCTGGCGTGATTGCTGTTTTTTACATATTTTTTGCTGGATTTCGAATGATTACGTCTCACGGAGAAGAAGAAACCTTAAGCACGCAGAAAGCTCACCTCAAATGGGGATTTGTTGGTCTCATTCTCATCATGCTCGCCGATCCGATGATCAATGTTGTTTTTTATCCGTACGACGGAGAGAAAGGTCTTGGTGCAAAAGAAGTACAAAAATTTCTTTCTGAAGGAACAGCGACGCTAAAATTCTTCCTTTCATTTGTTGGAATTGCTGCGGTAATTTCACTTGTTGCTTCTGGAGTAATGTACATTCTCTCGGCAGGAGACGACGGAGCTACAACAAAAGCTAAGAAAAATATTATAATGAGCCTTATCGCCATTGTCATCATTATCAGTTCATATATTCTCGTTATTGCGCTTGTTCCGGGAGGAGGATGAGAGAATTTTTAATTTTAAAATTTTAAATTTCTAAATAAATTATAATTTTTAATGTTTAAAATGGAGTTCACAACTGGCAAAAAATAAAATGTTTAAAAATTAGAAATTAAGATTTATTTAAAAATTACAAAATTTTAAAATTAAAAATTCTTACTCAACAATGTTCCCCCTCAAGAAAAAATATCCTCGGCTCTTCTGGACGAGTATCATTGGTGTTCTTCTCGCAGCAGCTATTTCATTTTTTTTCGTTTCAGAAAATCTTTTCGCTGCAATTCCTTATGGACCAATTCATGGTGTCAAAATAGAACCACCGAATGTACAAAGTACTGAAGGAGTTGATGCGGGGACGAATCAAATCGTCGGAATTATCAGAACGATCACGACTTTGCTCAAATATTTTGCGGGAATTTTAGCATTTGTGTGGGCAGTTTGGTCAGGAATACGAATGGTATCCGCGTGAAGTAATGAAGATCAAGCAAAAAAATCCCTTGATGGAGTGATTTATTCTGTCATTGCGCTCATGCTTATTGTCCTCGTTGAACCACTTATTTTGGATACCTTATATGGGGGAGGAGGTTCTTTTGACCCAGGAAAAGAATTGGTCAGAGAAAATATTTCGAAAGCAATTTCTGCAGGAAGGCTTCAAGTTCTTGCCGTTATTGAGTGGATAAAAGCCCTCACTGTATTTTTAGGAGTGGCATTTCTCATTTTCTCTGCCGCACAATTTATGCGTGATTTTGGCGGAGAAGAACAAGTGGGCAAGCAAAAAACTGTTCTCACCTGGATGGCAGTGGGCTTTATCGTCATTGCTGTAGATCAGATTCTCATCGAAGAAATCCTCTATAAAGCGATTCTCGGAAGTGCAAACAAAGTGTATTTCGAACAGAATCCGAGCAGAGGAATTCTGGAAGCCGTGGGAATTATGAAATATTTTTTGCAATTTTTAGCAGCAATTGGATTCGCCATGATTATTTACGGAGGAGTTCTCATGATTACAAATTACGCGAGCGAGGAAAATCAGGAAAAAGGAAAAAAGATTCTCATCACGGCAGGAATTGGATTTCTTATTATTGCGATGTCGTATATTCTCGTAAACAGTCTTGCTACCGGAAAAGTTCTCTAATTTTTTGTTTTTTCTCATGAAATATCCTCAGGAAACCAGCATTTCAAAAATACTCTCCCTTTCTTGCTTCTCTCTTGCAGCAGGTTTTCTCATCGTCTTCTTCCTGTATTTCCAGAAAGAAGGAGATCCTTTTTTCGCGAATATTGCGCCGAAAATTCAAGAAAACGAAGAGAAAGTCGAAGCATCGATACCACTTGTGAATTTTTCTGATCTTATTCTTACGAGAGATGTTGATGCCCTTCATGGAGAGCTTTACGGTATTCCTGGAAATGAAGAACTTTTGAAGGATTTGAGAAAGTGCACTTTTTTTGAGGATGTCGATCAGCAGAATTTTTCTTCTGGATTTTGGCTTAGTTTCAACTGTGCCGAAAATGATAATGTGCTTCATCCGTATTTTGGATTTTTCGCACTTCGGGAAAACAAGATTCAGCGAGTATTTTGGGGGCAGGCACCAAAAGGAAAAATTATTTCTGAGACCATCGAGGGAAAGAAAAAAATTCTCGAAATTCAAAATGATTCCTACGTTCCTTGGAGCAGAGCGGATACATGGGTAAATTTTGCTGGGAAAAATATTCAGGTAGAATCTGAGAATGCAGAAATTGAAACTGGCAAAATCGTGAAATTTATTACGGATGCCGAAGATGATGTGCTCTTTTTCCAGAATCTTGATGGAAAGTACTTCCTCGATCTCGCGTCCTAGAGCCTGTTCAGAATCTCTCTTTCGTGACGAAAAGCTCAGATTTTGAGCGAAAAACATGAAGATTGAGGAGGTTTATCGGGAATAAGCCGACGAAATCTGAATGTTTTGCAGCCAAAATATGAGCTTTGCAGTAGGATATGGAGATTTTGAACAGGCTCTAAGAGTGGTCTTCACATTTTTCTTGGCTTCCACTACAATTCGGCTGATTTTATGCCGAAAAAATGAAAATCTCTCTCAAATGGCTTTCGGATTTTGTGGAATTCACCGAAAAAGATCCAATGCGTATCGCCGACGCTCTTACAGAAAAATCCGCAGAAGTGGACAAAGTGGTGAACTCGCTGAGCGTGTTTGATACGGTTCTCACCGGAAAACTTTTGGAATTTCAAAAAATTGAGGGAAGTGACAAACTCCACTTAGGAGTTTTCGACGTAGGAGAATCATCTCCTCGAAAAATTATTTTCGGATCGGTGTTCGAACTTAAAGTTGGTGAAGTCTACCCTATCGCCCTTCCCGGAACTGAGCTTCCGTCTGGAGTTCATGTGAAAAGTGCAAAAATACGAGGAGTGGAAAGTAATGGAATGGTATGTTCCGAGGAAGAGCTCAGTACTTCGTATACCAAAGAAGGTCTTTTTCGATTTTCGGAAAAAACGCCGCTCGGAAGACCAATTCTTCATCTTCTCCGAGAATATCTGAAAAATGTAGTTGTTGGAAAAATTGAAAAAATTGAAAAACATCCAAATGCGGATAAATTGTCGGTTGTGTCGGTATCGGTAGAGACGCGATTCATCGCGTCTCACGAAAATGTGGAGACGCGCTATAGCGCGTCTGTACAACAAATTGTTTGTGGTGGATCGAATTTACACGTCGGTGCAAAAGTTCCGATTGCGCTTCCTGGAGCAAATTTGTGGAATGAAATTCCTATCAAAATTTCGACCATTCGAGATGTAGAAAGCAATGGAATGATTTGTTCGACTGAAGAACTTCATGTCGCGCCATCGCAAAATAAAGAGATTTATCTTCTCCCGGATGACGCGCCAGTCGGAACAGCATTTTTTGATTATGTATTTCCTTCTGAAATTGTTTTCGATTTTGAAAATACCGCGCTCACAAATCGTCCGGATCTTTTTTCTCATACCGGATTTGCGCGGGAATGCGTCGCTTCTGGAGTTGCGAAAATGAAAAATGAAACCTATCCTTCACCAAAAATGGAGTCCAAAAATCCATTGCCAATTAGTATTACGATTCGAAATCAGGAAGAAATTTGTCCGAGATATATGGCAGTCTATATCACGGGAATCGATGGGAAAACTGCGTCGCCTGAGTGGATGCAGAAGAGATTAGAACTCTGCGGGATCAGACCACTCAACGCAATTATTGATGCGACAAATTATGTGATGCTCGAGCGAGGAACTCCAATGCACGCGTTTGATATGGATCTTGTCGGAAAGGAATGGGTTATGCGCGTCACGAGACCAGGCGAAAAAATGGTTACTCTCGATGGAATCGAGCGAAAAATGTCGGCAGATACGATTATTATTGAAGATGAAAAAAATGGAATTTTTGATCTTTGTGGAATTATGGGAGGAAAAAATTCAGGAATTCAAGAATCCACAGAAAGTATTCTTTTGCACACTTCTGTATATGATGCGGTGAAAATTAGGAGGAGTGCGCTTGCGCTGACACATCGAACCGAAGCCGCGACAATTTTTGAAAAGGGAGTTCCTCCCCATCTCGTAGAAGAAGGGATTTTGCGTGTTATAGAACTTCTTCTCGAAATCTTCCCGAATGCAAAAGTCGCTTCAAAAATTCTCGATAAAAAAGCGTTTGATGAAAAACCTCGCACCATTGAGCTCGATCCAAAACTCGTAGATCGAATGGCGGGAATTGAAATTCCGAAAGATCGCATGAAGGAAATTCTGGAAGATCTCGGATTTTTTCTTGTGGAGACAAAAGGAGGAATTTTTGATGTTGTGGTTCCCGCATGGAGAACTGGCGATATTCGCATTCCAGAAGATCTCGTGGAAGAAATTATTCGTATTTATGGACTCGATGCCATTCCTGAAAAAGCTCCAGATGTTCGCCTCTTGCCGATTGTTTCCGCACCACATCGCGTGCTCGAAAAGAAGCTCGCAAATATTTTTGTAAAAAATGGATTTTATGAAATCGTCACACTCGCATTTTTGGGGGAAGATCTCTTAAAACGCTGCCAACTTTCACTTTCAGAAGCGAATATAAAACTCGCGAATCCTCTTTCTGCTGATCTCAGCATTATGCGTCCATCACTTTCTCCGCGGCTTTTTGAAGTCGCCGAAAGAAATAGAAGACATCGAGAAAAATTTCGAATTTTTGAAAGTGGAAATGTATTTCGAATGGAAGGTGATCGAAAAATTGAAGAACTTCGAATGACCGGGCTTTTTGTCGGAGATGATTTTCTTACGGCAAAAGGCATTGCGGAAGAAATACTCGCGAGCGAAGGCTGGAAATATCATTTTGAGGCTTCAGACTTAGGAATTCCATTCGCACATCCGGCAAAATCAGCGCTCTATAGAATTGGGAAAAAAGGATACATAAAGATTTTTGAAATCCATCCGAAAGTAGCAAAAGAATTCGATCTTCCGATTCCTTCCACGATACTATGTCTCAATACAAAAGAACTTGCAGAAATCCCTCAAAAAGCGAAAAAAATATTGCCGCTGCCAAAATATCAGGAAATTCCATTTGATTTTTCTGTTCTCTGCGATCAAAAAATGCCAGTAGCGGATATTATTCAGGGTCTCGAAAAACTCGATACGAGAATTTATAAGAGCTCAATTATGGAAGCGTGGGAAGGAAAAGGCGTTCCCAAAGGAAAAAAATCGGTCACGCTTTCATTTGAATTCCGTTCAGAAGAGCGCACGCTCACCGATGAAGAGCGCGATGAGATTTTCAAAATTCTCCTCGCGGAGCTCGAGAAGAGAGGGGCGAAGTATAGGTTTTGAGGAAGTCTCCTTGTAAAAAAATTTCCCCTTCCTAAAACTAATTTGTTATGGTATCCTGTACATATCAGTACAGAATAATATAATAGAAAATGCAATCCGCATCCGACCGTATCGTGCTTCTTGCTCGTCAG
This sequence comes from Candidatus Peregrinibacteria bacterium, assembly GCA_016220175.1. Lineage (NCBI taxonomy): Bacteria > Candidatus Peregrinibacteriota > Candidatus Peregrinibacteria bacterium. The sequence goes on along the minus strand of JACRHZ010000059.1, from coordinate 5,518 downwards.
GCAGAGCCAATCTTCCATTCTGGAGATTTAGCGCGTCTTTGGGATGTTCACAATTCAAATACGCTCTACACCCTTCTCAAGCGGTATACGAAAAAAGGGCTTCTTTTTCGAATTTATAAAGGACTCTATTCTCTTCTTCCCCTGGAGAAGCTGGATCCGCTCCTCCTCGGTATCAAAGCGATTCATGGATATGCGTATATCAGCACTGAAACAATTCTCGTTCGGGAAGGGTTTATCATGCAAATACAGCATCAATATACGCTTGTCAGCGCTTTTTCTCGTTCTTTTCGCATTGGACCGTATACATTCAAAAGCCGCCAGCTTCAAGAAAAATACCTCTATAATCCTGCAGGAATTATTGAGAAAAACGGGGTACTAAAAGCGACTCCTGAAAGAGCTCTCGCTGATCTTTTCTATTTCAATCCAAAAGTGTATTTGGACAGTATCCATACGATTGATATGAAGAAATTTCAAGCTCTTCAAAAAGAAATTGGCTATCCTTTCACCCCAGACCATCATGCTGATTCCGCGTAAAGAAGATGCCATTCACAAGGCATGGCTCCTCAGGCTTCTCACCGCCATTTGTGAACATCCTATATGTGCCCGCAGCCTTGCTTTTAAAGGAGGAACGTGTGCCGCCATGCGCGGGTTTTTAGACCGTTTTTCTGTTGATCTTGATTTCGATATTCTTGCGGAGGAACAAGACATACCTTCTCTCAGAAAAGCTCTGGAGACTGTTTTTACCAATCTGAACCTCACCATAAAGGATTCCAGTAAAAAGATTCCGCAATATTTTGTTCAATATCCAGTGAAGAATCCCCAGAGTCGAAACACGATAAAAATAGATATGCTCTTTCCTCCTCCAAAAAAAAATGAATATGAAATGGTGCGCCTTCCCGAAATAGACCGAGTAATGAAGTGTCAAACACGGGAAACAATGGTCGCCAATAAATTTGTCGCGCTCATTGCGCGTTCTGAACGAACTGGAAAAATAGCAGGAAGAGATCTGTTTGATGTCCATCACTTTCTCCTGCAGGGCTACTCGTATAATACTGAAATAATTCCTGAGTTACGGCAGTGTTCGCTTCAGGTTTTCTTTCGTGATCTTATAAATTTTGTAGAAAAAAATGTCACGAGAACTCTCATTGATCAGGATTTGAACGTTCTGCTTCCGCTTACAGAATTTCGCGCTGTTCGGAATATACTCAAGGAAGAAATCATTCGTCTTTTGCGGGATGAACTCCAGCGCGTTGGAGGATGATACCAATTCTCGATAAAAATGCTGCGTATTTTCTTATGTGCAAATAAGAATAGGAAAGCAATATGCAGTAAGCAATAAGTATTGTAAAAATTTGGCTTACCGCTTACTGCTTACTGCTTTTTAATTGAAGAAATATATCCGCAATATTTCTAAAGCGAATCGGTATGAGATCATGATCTTGAGTGAGTAAAAATTAATTTCTGCGCAGAAGAGCGCACGCTTACGGATGGAGCTTCCCTGCAAGGAGATTATGGAATTCGCAGAAGGAAAAACACATAGATGCGACGTCCGCCGAAGCTTTCGCGGAAACGGATGAGGAGCGCAACGAGATTTTTAAAATCATCCTCGCACTTCGACTTACTCTCTTCGAGCCTGCCCTCGGTCGTGAGCTCGGGTCGAACGGAACGACGAGACCGCTAGACCTCAGAGCCGAAGGCAGTGTCTTCGCAGACTCGACGGAACTTGAGAAGAGAGGAGCGAAATATTGGTTTTAAAATAACGGTAAGTACAGGTTCTAATTTTCTACAGTTGTTTCAGTTTCTTCATGCCTTCTCTTTCCAAATGATTCCGTCATGAGCTCGCTCTGGAGTTCAAATGCTTCTCGCGGGCTTTTTGGAGTGTGAGAAAGAGCCATTTCCTGAGCAATAAGGCGGACAATATGAAAAATGAGTGTTTTCTCTTCACGCGCAAAACGATGGTAGAGCGGATGGTCAATATTCAGGTAAATAATCCCTTCCGAAGAAAGACTCTCCTCTTCATCTCTCCCGAGATGTTCCATACGGCACACAATCCCAAAATCTTTAAAGCGAAGTCGCCGAATAATCGTCTTTTCCGCGAGCGCCAACATTCTTGGTTTTCGTTTCAGAGTTCCAAAATGGTCTTTTTCGGGTTCATTCCCAAAAAGAGACGGGTCGTTTGGCACTTCAAATGTTGGACGAGAAACATGAAATCCTTCCACGAGGTCTTTCTCAGAATTTTCACTGAGCCCATAGACTTCTTCTCCACTCTGTATTTCTTGACCAAGAGGAGCTTCTTTCCTGATTGCTTCGGCCATTCCAGGATTCTTTCGAATCGCTTTTCCCACAAGAGTTAAGGCTTCTTTGAGGACATGTGATGCCTGTTGATTAAATTTTCCCATCTGAATATCGGAAAGCTTTTTAAGAGCTTTCCGAATTTCTCTCTGTATGAGTTCTGTAAAAAATTCATATCGTTCATCGTCGCGAATAAAATCATCGCGATTAGACGTAATAGGGAGAAAATCAGCCTTCACTTCACCACGTATTCGAGCAATTCCTTTTGAGCTTTCAAGTCCAAAAATGCTTCTTCGAATCATAATTCCTTTTACGCGTATTTCCAGACCTGCTTTTTGAATACTCGCGATATGAGGACTCACGAGAATTATTTCACCAATTACTGTTCCATATTTTGTTTTGAGATTAACAGGGATTCGTTGTCCTGGAATGGCATAGGGGAGAATTTCTTTTCCATTGAGAAAAATCTGAAAACTCTCGCTTCCCAAGGGAACTTTTTCTCGCAAATGACGAATAATGTCTTTCACATCAAAACTTCGATCTGGATTCAGAATGGTAATGATAGTTCCATCGGTGCGAAGCGGACTCTTTGGAAGAACTTCCACGGGCAATTCCCAAGAGTTTTTTTCATGCCACTCTTTTTTAGAGAACACAGCGCGATAACTCCACTCCCCCCGATGGGTTTCAATGATAAAACTCTTTGCAGCAGCAAGAGCTGCAAATTTTCCAATTCCAAATTCTCCAATGCGCTCGCGACGAAACCGGGAAGAAAAGCGGTGTTCCTTTTTAAATTCCGAACCGATCGTAAAGTATTGGAGCAGTCCTTTTTCGTCCATTCCCGAACCATTATCTTCAATGAGAATACGATCAGCAGCGCAGGTAATTTGCACAATCGTCGCATCGGCATCGTAAGAGTTATTTACGAGTTCCCGGATGAAATCAATTTTTTCAGAATATAATTTTTCTCCAATCGTTACGAGATGGCTTTTTTCTACAGTGATGGGAAGATTTTTGATGGTGCTTGACATAACTTAAATATCCTGAGAAAGCAAGATTTAGAATAGGTGATTTTAGTTTTTTCTTCAAGGTATTTTTTGTTTGAATATTTCAGAGATCTGTGCGATTGGCAGAGCAAAAACATTTTTTTGAAGGGGATATATTTCATCTCCCGGATATACCACGTATCCCTTTCCACAGGAAAGATCACGAAACGCATTCCAGAATGATTTTGTCAGTTTTGGGCTGAGCGAATACTTTACTTCTATCGCAATCAATCGTTTTTTTCGAGAAAGGAGAAGAAAATCAATTTCCGCTCCAGCGCTTGTTCGGAAGAAGTATATTTCCTGGCGATTTCTTGAAGAGAGAGATGAAAGTTGTTCGAGAACAAAACCTTCCCATGAACTTCCGAGCGCTGGATGGGAGAAAGCATCTTCAAAAGTATGAATTCCGAGGAGAGTATGAAGAATTCCACTATCACAAAGAAAGATTTTCGGAGATTTTACCAATCTTTTTTTGATATTTATATGGTATGGTTCTGCTTTACGGATGAGAAAAGTTTTTTCAAATATATCCATATAACTTCGTATTGTAGGGGCAGAAACTCCCAAACTATTTGCAATTTTGCTCGCATTCCACAGCTGACCATGGGAGTGAGCCACCATAGTAAGAAATCTCCTCATTTGAATGGAAGAAATATGAATTCCGAGTTGCGGAATATCACGCTCCAGATATGTTTGAAGAAATGCCTCGCGCCATCTGAAGCTCTTTTCTTCGTCTTCAGCAAGAAAACTTTCTGGATACCCTCCCCTGAGCCATAAATTCCGCACATTCTCAGTAGCATTTTTCACTTCTGCTAACGAAAATGGAAAGAGTTCATGGTACACAATTCTTCCTGCCATGCTCTCGGAAGTGTGCTTCAGAAGATCAGGCGAAGCGGAGCCGAGTAAAAGAAATCGCCCGTTTCTCCTGTCCTGATCAATTACCGCTCTCAAAATGGGAAAGAGTGATGGCATTCGTTGTATTTCATCTATAATAATCAGTTTTTGAGTATGCTCACGAAAATACAGCTCCGCATCTTCAAGCTTATTGAGATCCGAAGGAAGCTCCAGATCAAGATATACATAGCGTCATAAATATTTGCGTATAATGAAGGCTTCTGGCATGATGATTTCATGAAACCATTAAGTATTTCTGATCCACATATTATTTTGGCATTTCAAGATGAAATTCGCCGTTCAGATGAAGCAAGATACGATCATCGGCTTCATTCTATTTTACTTGTTGCGCAGGGAATGACCTGCCCTGAAGTTGCTAAAAAACTTGGGGATTCGACTCGAACAGTTCAATATTGGGTTCATCGTTTTGAAGACGATGGATTTTCTGGGCTTGCTGATGCTGATCATGTCGGTCGACCAAGACGCATAAGCCAAATCCAACTGAAAGAAATTAATTTGATGTTGCGAAAATCACCGGCAGATGCAGGGCTTCAAGGAAATTTATGGGATGGAAAAACTCTTTCTCTTTTTATTAAAAATAAATACGTTATTACACTTGGAGTTCGGCAATGCCAACGGCTTTTTCGCCAACTTGGGTTCCGCTTAAGAAAGCCACGTCCTCTCATTGCTCATGCCGATCCTTCAAAACAAAAAGAATTTAAAAAAACTCCAGCAACTTTTAAAAGATCCGAATGTAGAACTTTGGGCAACTGACGAAGTTCATTTCCAACAGCACGGTTCGCGTTGTCGCATGTGGATTCCACCAGAAGAAAAAGATCCTGTTCTGCTTCATAAACCGACCAGAAAAAGTGTTGGGTATTTTGGTGCAGTGAGAATTTCTGATGGAAAATTTGTGTATCAATCTGAAAAAGAAAAGTTTAACGGATTGAGCTTCTATTCATTTTTAAAAAAGTTAAGGAAAATATCTTCCAAAAAAGGAAAAAAGATTGTTTTGATAACTGATAATGCCCGATATCATCATGCAAATTTGCATAAAAAATGGAGAAAAAAATATGAAGAATCTTTTTCATTACTTTTTCTTCCACCATATAGTCCAGAGCTGAATCCAATTGAGCGGGTCTGGAAATTAACACGACGATTGTGTCTACACAATATTTATTTCCCGACATTGAACGATATGATTACCAGCGTTGAACAACAATTTAAAAACTGGAATTCTGGTCATGAAACTTTAAGAAAATTATGCGCAATAAATTAAGACACTATGTATA